>JAGQNX010000078.1 GCA_020427865.1 candidate division WWE3 bacterium | reverse complement strand
TGGCAACATTATTTATATTTAGGGTGATTTCAGGAGCCTTGGCAGTCGAAGTATCCGTATCCTCGTGGCTTATACTTGCAACAATAGGACTCTCATTATTATTGGCTTTTGGTAAAAGGCGTTCCGAAAAAACACTTCTTATGCAACATCAAAAGGATTCAAAACTTACACGCGAAACGTTACGTCATTACCCCGATACATTACTAGACAGCATGATTTCTATGTCAGCTAGCTTTTGCATTATTACATATGCGTTGTTTACTTTTCAGGTTTCGCCCGAAAGTTTAGATCCTACAATTGCACAATTTTTACCGTCTATCTTAAGGGGTCCGAAGCTAATGATGTTATCTATTCCTATTGTAATTTATGGAGTAGCACGATACCTATATGTGATTTATGAAAAGAAAGAAGGAGAATCCCCAGCACGAGTTCTTCTTTCTGACAAACCATTACTTGTATCTGTGGTTATATGGGTACTCTTTATAGTAGGCTTAGTTAACCTACCACCTTTTGTAGGTAAATATTGGGATAACAAAACCACTAAATCGAGTTCGATTAAAGAATCTCAACGTTTAGATATTATAAAATAATTGGGTAGTGACGAAAACATATCATCTTCAGCAGAAACTTTTTCCCCAAACCAATAATCAAAACTGAACCAAGAAGTCTTAGATTTATTCTCTATAACAGAGGTTTTAGCTCCAAGTACAGTGCTTGTACTAGAACCTGTAGAGTAAGTACCTGCAGAAAAACCTACAAATACTACAGGAACTACAAGTAGCACCAGAAGTGACATAAACAGCAAAGAGCTTTTAAATAAATTATGTTTATCAAAAGAGTGTTCGTTATGTTTATGCATTAGTTATCTCCAAAATCAATTACTATGTCTGGATTTGTGTTTTTATATTCAGAAAAGAGTTCTCTCTCTACATCTATGACTAAAAACACACTAGAAATCACACCTAATACAATTGCGACAATAAATATCCAAGCGTAAATAAACCCAAAAAAAGCTAAAATGCCAGAAACGAAAACCATTAAATAAAGGTAGGACAACCAAATAGCTCCTTGCGAATACAGATCAAAAGAAGACTGAATAAAGGCAGAAAGTCTAAGAGAATACATTTTGGCAGTAACATGTGGTGCTATATGGGTGTCATGCAAAAAATAGGCTTTTAAGAGCATAAACAGTATTCCAACTGCAATAACAACAATCATAAAAAGTACGGAATAGGAATTTACTAATACAAAATCAGTACCACTTGCAAAGCTTACACCTCTAGCATCGAAAGTATAGGGAACACGATAATAAGAGCTAATAAAAACTAAAGACAGTACTCTAGAGGCCAATAAAACAATGGCAGGTACAATAGCTTGATCTACTAATTTTATTAATATTTTAGAAAACATAGGCAGGTTGCTGTTAAAATAATACTATGTCTAAACCCCCTATAGCAAGGAAACAAAGTATCCTGTTTTATTTATTGCTTATACTAGTGTTTGTTTCACCTCTTTTATATACGTCAATAACAACCGAAAGTTTTGAATTCCCTAAAATGATTCTAATTTATATATTTTCTTCGCTTATTTTTGTTGTAGCTTTTTGGGATAGACCAATTAATTTGCCCATCAAACCTATACTCCTATATTTAAGTAGTATCATAATCTCAACTGTATTATCTATGCATATGTACACTTCAATGTGGGGATATTTTTCTAGATTTAATGGGGGTTTAATTTCTACGATATGCTTTGTGTTGATATATTTAGCTACAACACAGTTAAAGCAAACACATATAACACAACTTTATAATGCTGTTGTGTTTTCGGCACTTCCAGTAGCAGTACTTGCTTTATTACAACATTTTCAGGGTATGGAGAGAGCAACATCTACACTTGGACAACCCAACTGGACAGGAACCTACCTAGTTATAGCACTAGGAATAGCAAGCTATTACACGGTAACAAAGGAGTTGAAAGAGTTATATGCATTAAGTGTGGTACTTTTTATAGTAGGCATATGGGTTACCTACTCTCTAAGTTCCTTAATTGCAGCAGGAGCAGTTTTGGGAACGGTATTATATATAAATAGATCTCATATAAATTGGCAAATTATAAGTGCAATACTTTTGGGATGTACCTTTGCAATAGTAAGACCTGGAATATTAGCTAGCAAAATATATGATGCTCAAATTATAGAAGCACCTCAAAATATGGAGACAGAAACACCCATAGATAATGAAGAAGTTGAAGCCAAAGCACCTAAACTCACAGACAGTGGAAATCTTCGATACTTACTGTGGAGAGATAGCTTACAAATACCAACGCAAAATTTAAAAACCTTTTTAGTTGGAACAGGTCCAGAGACTTTTCCGTATATATTTCAAACATACAGGTCAGAAGCTTTTAACTACACATCGGAATGGAACTATATAATGAATAAGCCACATAACTTTTACTTAGAAACACTTATAGAAGAAGGAATACTTGGAGTAGTCACCTACGTAAGTATGTTAGGTGTTTTGGGATTTAAAGCTATTAAAAAAAGAGCAATAGAGTGCTTAATAATTATAATAACAGTTACACTTACTAATTTGTTTAGTTGGCCAGTAGCCTCAGTTAGTTTACTTTTTTGGATTGGGTTAGGAGAACTTAATGCAAGTGCCTAAAAAGATCGTTCTGGCATTGTATTTAGTGATTAGCATAAGCACGTTCACAAAAGTACTTTTAGCAGACATCTACAATAAAGGGTCTCTGCAAGCTCTAAAACAAACTAAATTTGAACAAGCATTGGCATTTGCAAATACAGCAGTAAGCCTCAATAACAATGAGCCCTATTACTACAGAACGCTAGCAAAGGCGGATTTAGCAAACAATAAAGTAGACGATGCATTAACAGCACTTAAAAGTGCACAGGATTTAAATAAGAATAATTTGGCAACAACTAAAAACATGATTGGAACCTATTACATAATTGGCTTAACTAACCCAGATATAGCAAAAAATTATTTCTTAAAGATGCAACAAAGTTATAGTAAAGATCTAGGTGTACAAATTAGTGTTGCAACATATCAAAATAAATTGGGTTGGGAGGAGGAATTTAAAGATTCCAAAGAACAAATACATAAGCTTCGCGCAGATATCTTAGATTGGTATATCTTTTAATTACTCAAATATACCAGTTTGTTCTGTAGATTTAGTAGTTGCATCAGTATCACCACTGCTAGGAGAAGAGGTTTTAGGATCTTCTATTTTTACATAGGTGGCAGAAACCCAACCAGATACTTCTGCAGAAAGCTTTATCTTTACCCACTCGGCGTTTTCTTCTAACACTTCATAAGATTCACCCACAGTAGCTTTACCAACCTCATTACCACCTAAACCAGCAGCATCACGCACGCGCAACCAACCTAGGCCAGTTTCTAAAACTATAGCCGTTTTTGCTTTAGATCCAGATGTAGAAAATGTTCCAGAAGTTAAAGATTCAAAGGCAACACGAGCTTCATCGGTTAAGCCACTTCCAGCAGGGCTTTTGCCCAAGTAAGCACCCGATGCATTTTTACCTAAACCAGAATAATTTGCAGGATCAACTAAGTTACCATCACCATCATAAACATTACCTAAATAATCTAAAAAGTAGCCAAAGACTAAATTAGTATTAGTGCCTTCACCCGACAAATTTATGCCTCGAGTACTGTTCCAATATAACAATGCATCCACCCATTTGTTGGTATCCGAATTTACCGCGGGATTTGAGGTAGATAAATCGTACAAACTATCAGAACCCTCTAATAAGGATACTTTGGAAGGGGTAGGTTTTGGAAAAAGGGACATTGCAACATTTAACTTTACGCCAGGTAAGACTTTTACACGAGATTCAAAGGATTCATAGCCAGGGTACTCTAATTTAATATCGTAGTCACCGTCAGACAAAGAGCTGGATGCGTAGGGCGTTTCACCAACTTCTACACCATCTATATATACTTTAGCTTTTTCGGGAGTAGAAATAATACTTAAATCAGTATCAGCAGAAGGTTCTAACCAAAAGTTCTGACCAGAAGAAAAAGTAGAAGAAACACCTAAATCCCGATTTATTACTGTTTGGGTATTTGCAGTAAATGGAACACTAACTGTATAGGTAACATCTGCGGATTTTATAGATACGGTGTGTTCTCCGGGAACAATTTCTTCGGATTCGAAAGGTGTTTGTCCTAAAAGCTCATTATCTACATAAACATCTGCGGATCCAGTGGTCACGCTAACAAGGAGTGCGGATTTCCCTTTAATTTTGGCGTAATTTTGATAAATAGAAATTCCAAAATAAATTAAAAAGCCTACACCTATGACTGCAAGTACATAGTACAAAAAAGAAGAGACAGTGTTTGATTTTTCTCTATAGCCATAAGGCTGCATGCATTTATTCTATACCAATTTAGAGGCAGAAACAAAGGTTACTAAATAACAACTATGTGGGCACAATTTAGCATAATATTGCACACTTGTGTATATCTGGGATAAAAAAAGAAAAATCTCCAGCGTAGCTCAAAGGTAGAGCAGTGGATTGAAAATCCAAAGGGTGTAGGTTCAAATCCTGGCTCTGGCTTTTTTATTTAGTTACAAAAATACTTTCTACTAGTAAGTAACAGTTCAGTTACACAATAAAATGATATAATTGCTTTGCTTAATTGGCCTGGTAGCCAAGCGGTAAGGCAGGGGTCTGCAAAACCCCTAT
>JAGQNX010000077.1 GCA_020427865.1 candidate division WWE3 bacterium | reverse complement strand
GTTCTGTTATGTGCAGCATCTTCTTTAAGTGCTATCCCAATAACATTTTCACTAACTTCGTTTTCATATATTGATGTGCTTTCTGCTTTAATATAAATCCCAATCTGATTATTTAGAATTAAATTTTCTGCAAGCGTGTTATCGTTTGAACCTTCGTATATATAAATTCCCCATTTAGAATTTTGTTCGATATTATTTTGTTGAATAGAATTATTTTTAGATCCGATATTAATTCTTATTCCGATTTGGTTATTATAAATTACATTATCTTTAATTAAATTATTGTCGGATCCTTGTAATGAGATTCCGTTTACATTTCCATAAAAAATATTGTTTCGTACAATGTTTCCATTAGATTTGTTGTCTAGCATTAGACCTTGTAGCTTATTAAAATATGACTGATTATTTTCAATTAAATTATTAAAACATCCTACCGAAAATATCATTCCATGGTTTCCATTGTTATATGCTAGATTATTTGCAACCACAAAATTATTTATATAATCATGCGGATCAAAACCATATTCTATGTTGTCGCTAAAGATATTATTTTTAAAAGTCATTCCATTCGCCCCATAGGTATATACTCCAAAGTAATTGTTGTGAAAGTTAGAATTTAAAACCTCTCCTGTAACTAAATATTTTATATGTCCTCCTTCTGGTACTTTCCAAGATACTCCGTAATAGCCTCCAAAAGACGTGGGAACAGAACTTCCCAAATAGGCTAGTTCTGAATTATAAATATCCATACGAGAATCATATTTGGCGTGTACAAAAGCTCTTCCATCTTCTAAGTTTTCGTCAAAAGCTTGTTTATTTGTATCCCATGATGTGATCTTAGTATTTTGGATTAATATTCTTCCATTAAATGTTCTTAGCCATACAAAAGAGTCCTCTTGGCTTTTTAGTTTTAGCCATGAAATCTCATCTCCCGACAATATTAAAGTTACACCTCTATCTACACTCATAGACTTGTTAAGTGTCCATTCTTTGCCTTTTTTTTCTAACAGATTATTAAGACCATTGTCATCTAGTACTTTTTTAATTCTTGTTAGATTTGTAACTTGCCCTTTGCCTTTAACATGAATAACATCATCTGACTTGCTATATGTTATTTTTAATCTGTTGCTAAAGTTTTTGGTTGGAATCTCGGGCTTATATGTAATACTTTCGTTTGGCACACTTATAACAGTTCCTGCTTTTATAGTGTTTGAGTTAAGTATATTGTGATTAAATTTGTACAATTTATTGGGATTTACTTTTAGCAGTAACGATAAATTTTGTAGGTTAGTGTCTGTTTCTACCACATGTAGTTGTATGGGTTGTGCTTGTTCCATTGTTAGTTCTCCAATAAGTGGTTTTTGAATAGCCTCTACAAGTGTAAGTTCCTGTAAGCTTTCAACATATGGTGATTTATTTGCATACGTGGTTTCTTTTCTAACAAATGCCACTATTAAAAATAAAAGAGTGAGTGTACTAAAAGTATTGGCGTGCCTTGTAAATGCTTTAAGCAGGTTTGCTTTTTGTAGTCTATTTGAACTCCACCTCGTAATCCATCCTTGTTGATTTATGCTATAAAGTGCATAAATTTTTATTATGCCTAATACATATGTGTAGATGATATAGACTGAAATTAACTTTATATCTTTAGGTTGTTCTTTAAGATGCTGATGAATCTTTATTAGCCTGCTCCCATGCCACCAAAAAAGTATACCTAGTGCTATATTAAACTCCGCATGTAGAAGGGAATTAATAAAATACATTGGGCCTAGTAGTAGGGTAAACGGTTGGATTAATCTATCAATTAAAAAGAAGGTTAGCCATTTATGTTTATATACCCATCCTTCGTACAATGCACGAGTATCAGCTCTCCAACTGTTTCGTGTCCATCTTAAACGTTGTTTTAAAAATGTACTTAGTGTTCTAGCTCCTGGGGTATATACACGTGCTGATTTTTGGTATCGAACTTTCCAATCATTGGATTCTATTAAATATGTAAGTCTTTTATCTTCTCCGCTTATTACCTTTTTTCCAAAAAAAGTCTCATTAACCATTTGGTCTAAAATTGGTAACACTGCCTGTTTTCTATAAAATGCAGTGCGGCCAGATATACACGTTATAACGTTTCCATATGCAGCTAAAAATGGAAGTTCTTCTTTGTATCTTAAATTTAATTGAATATCAAAAAGTTTTTGGGCTGTAGTTTGTCTTACGCTTTCGTTTTGCCTGGTTGCAACCCCTCCAACTTGTGAATCTGCAAATGGTCTTAATGCAAATTTAAGCGTGTTCTTGTCCCACACTGTATCACTATCTACTAATGCTAATATTTCATATTTTGAAGTTTTGATTCCCTTTGCTAGTGCAGGTCTTTTACCTGGTTCTTTGGTTATGATTAGAGTACAGTTTTTATGAGTGGTTTGAAACTTTTTAAATACCTTTATACATACAGTATCACTATGATCAATAACCGCAATTATTTCATTTGGTTTGTTCTTATACCAAGATTTTAATGCTTCTAAAAAGACCTCCGGATTTTCATTATATACAGGTGTAATAAGTGAAACTTTTGCGTTATAGTCTAGAGTTGTTTCTTTATATTTTTTTGAAATTAATTGTTTTGTAACCCACACTCCCCATCTCCAGAGTCCAACTATTCCAAGTGGTATATAAAAACCCCAAGTAGCATACATTTTTAAAATATAGTTACTAAGTTCAGTTAACAAAATTAATTTTCAAGAATACAACTATTTTTATTCTACCATGCTATAAGGCAGATGAGTACACGAATACTACAGCTTATAATTATCTAGTGGTTTAATATGACTTCGCCTTGACGCAAAAGCTCAAAACCCTGATTTGTTAGTTTAACTACCGTTGAAGGCTTGTTTATTGTTTTATATTCATAATTTACGTATAGATCTATTTGATTACCAAAAGTTTGTTGTGCCAAATGTATATTATTAATAGGATCTTCACCTGATATGTTTACAGTTGTTGACACCAACGGACCTGTTTTTATTAATACTTGTTGGAGTAGTTCAAATTTTGGAGATCTAAATGCAATAGTATTGTGTCCTCTATGCAAATGACTATATTTTGAATCTACACATTCTAACACTACTGTTAAAGGTGCTGGCCAATATTTGTTTATTATGTCTTTTTCTTGAGGCTTTATTTCTATGTTAAATTGGTTTATTTCCTCAACACTAGATACTAATACAATTAAAGGTTTATGGGTTGGACGTTTTTTAATTGCGTATATCTTTTCGACTGCTTGCTTATTTGTAGCTAAAGCCGAAAGCCCAAATACTGTATCTGCGGGTAGCATTGTAATTTTGCCTTCATTTAAAACATTCGAAATTGTTTTTATATTTTGTGTTGTAAAATCTAAACTTTGCATATAGGTACTTTTAATCTATAGTGTGTATATGGAGCATATACCTGAAGATAATACCACTAATTCTTCTACATATGCTAATTTACATGTAGAAGTTACACCCGAACCCCATGCATCTCCAAAACTAAGTTGGAAACTGCTTTTATCAATACTTATAGTCATTGTGACTATAGTTGGTGCAGGTATGGTGTTATATAGTAGGTTTTAAAATTTCTGTAATGTAAGTTTTTATTCCATTGGAAATACCTTTTGCGGGTATTTCTGGGTTATATATAAGCATATTTGCTTCGTGTCTGTTTGTTAAAAACCCTGTTTCTATAAGCACTGCAGGTGTCATTGGGTGTACCGCATGTACATATCTTCTATAATTAAATGCATAATATCGAGTCATATTTTTTGTTATATTTGGGTCAATAGTAAGGTCAGTTTCTTTTTGATATGCACGCTCTACATAATCTTTTAATAGTTGTGCATTATTTGACTTATCTCTTGCTGATGCCGCAACTTTAAACCCTGACACTCTAGGGTCTAGGTTTCCATCCGCATGAATAGATACAAATACATCCGCCCAGTAGTTTTCGGGTATTGTTGCGGGTAGTATATCTACTGTGTAGCCTTCTTTTTCTAGATTTTGTTTTGTGAGTTCTGCTATCTTTAGTGCCACTTCCCATTCAGGGATTCCAAAACCTGTTGTGCCTCCTCCACTTTCTTTAATTCTATTTTGTTCGTCCGGCATTTCGTTGGTTTTCCAATGGCCTGCTTGTAAACCAATCTTTATTGGACCTTCGGGTCTTTTCCAGCTGGTATATATATCTGTAGGTACACTAAAAGTGTTACTTGCTTGTTCTTCTTGTGCATCGTATGGGGGTGCTCCATACCTACTATGAGACTTATAAAAAACGTAGCTACTGATTAATATAAACACTGCCATAAAGGCAAACATAATTTTTATATATAAAGGTTTCACCTAGGTATCATACTTTAACTAGCTTAGATATTGCTGATATTTATAAATGTAATTTTCCTGGAAGTTGCATTAAGAATCCTACCACCATTAAAACCACTGCAATAAACGCAACTTGACGCTCGTGTTTCATTTCTTTAAATACAGCCTCATCTATTTTGTGTTCTTGCCATACACGGTTATGAACTGCAATGGCCGTGTATCCTATTGTTACTTTTCCAATAATATCTAGTATAGATCCTAAAATAGCGAGGATTCTAATTAATGTGTAAAAATCAAGATTAAGGTACATTAACTATATCTTACAGTATTTTTATAATAAAAAAGACCCCGTATTTACGGGGTCTTTTAGTATTTAGCTATTTGCTAGCTATCATTCCATGTGTCTGTGTAAGCCTCTACCATGCTTAGCACCACCCATGTGTAGTAACGAGAGATCTATGCCGTTTTCTGTAGCCCAGTTTTGCATTTCTTCTCTATGTTCTTCCATTTCTGTGTGATGTTCTTGCATTTTGGTTAGTAATTGCGCCTTTTGTTCTTCCGTTAGTTTTCCTTCTGCTACTAATTGATTTAGTCTTTCCTCTCTTGTTGCTTGCATTTGCTCTTGTCTAGCCGCATGTTGTTCTTGAAAAAAGTTTTGTACATCGGTTTGGTTTAATCCAAATCTTTCGGCAAACTTTTGTGCCATTGGGTTAATAAATGAGCTTTCTTGAGCGTATACTTGTGTTGCTGCTAGAGTACCTACACCCAAAAGTGTAAGAGCGAGTACCGCTGTTAAAATTGTTTTGTTTTGCATTTTACCTCCTTAGGTAATTAATTAACTGTTTATACTTTAGTATGCTTAGCTGAAAATAAACTTAGATTTTAAGCTTTAGGAAAAGTTATGGTAAACGTTGTTAATTCTGGATTGCTAGAAACATTTATTATAGAGTTTATTTTTTGAGTTATTTCTTTAGCCACAGCTAGTCCTATACCGTAACCTTCTTCTTTACTGTTTGTTCTGGATTTTTTTGCCTTATAAAACCTATCAAATATATGTTCTAAATCTTGGCTGTTTATTTGTTCTCCTGTATTTGCAACAGTAAACTCCACGTGTGCTTGTTGTGTTTTTATACTTAGATAAATGTCACCTTCAGTATTTGTAAATTTTATAGCGTTATCTAATAGTATTGTAATAAGTTCTTTAACCGATGCATTAGTAGCAAGTATGTTTGTGCTTGTTAGTTCTGTTACCAAATTTATTTTTTTATTCGCAATTCTAGCTTTATTTTGTTTTAAGATCTTTTGCACCGTAGTTTTTAAATCTACTTTTTCAAGTTTTAGTGCTTTAGTTGTTTCGTATCTGCTTTGTATTAATAAATTTTTGGTGAGCTCTGTTAACGTGTCCACGTCTTGAATTGTGTCTTTTATAACTTCTAGAGATTGTTCTTTTGTTATATTTTTTGCACGAAGATTAACTTCTAGATTTGTTTTTATTGCAGTTAGAGGTGTTTTTAGTTCATGTGCAGCATCAGCTATAAACTGTTTTTGTTTTTGTGTCATTTCTTCTATGGGTTGTAATGTCTTTCCTGCAAACCAGTAAGCCAAGCTTCCGAATATTGTCCAAATACTTAGGTTTATAACTGCTAAAGTGTATAAGATTTCTGTTTTTAC
>JAGQNX010000076.1 GCA_020427865.1 candidate division WWE3 bacterium | reverse complement strand
TTATTCTTTTCGTAAAACTTAATAGCGGGTACATTGTATTTAGCCACAGTTAGATAAGTGTTATTGGTAGAAGTAAACCAAGAATCCATACTGCTCAACAAAGCAGAACCCAAACCTCTTCCTTGTTGCTCTGGCAAAATATATAAAGACTTTAAAGTATTTTTGGTGGCATCTTTTAAAGCAAAAGCATATCCTACAATTTTAGAATCAACATCTGCAACCATCGAACAATAAGTCTCTTTGCAACCTGTATAATTTGTAATGTCTTCTATATCCGCAACTCTAGACTGCGAAGAAAAAACAGAACTTACATCAGCATAAGTAATGTTAAAATCTTCGTTAGGGTAGGTTTCAAGCCAAGTGAGTCTGTTAATATCATATATTGCTTTAGCATCGTTTGGTGTGGAGGGTCTAATTACTACGGACATTAAATAAATAATAGCATAGTAAAATACTATATATGCATCATATAAAAACCACAAAAGAAAAGATAAGAAAGCTATCTATACAAAAACAGCTTTTAACCGCAGATGCAAAACCAACTATATATGAAGTGTTTAAACAGCTAGGATGCGTGCAGCTAGACCCAATAAGCGTAGTAGCACCTTCGCATGAACTTGTTTTATGGAGTAGGTTGGGTAATTACAACAAACAAGAATTAGAAGACCTAAGATGGAAACAAAAAATGTTATTTGAATACTTGGCACATGCGGCCTCAATAGTACTAACAGAAGAGTTTCCTATACATAATTGGAAAATGCAACGATATAAAAGCACTGGTACAAAAGAAAACACCTCACTCAATAATTGGCTTTCTAAAATAAAAGATCACAAAGAAATTACTAAGCAAATTTTGCAAGAATTAAAGCAACATAAACAGGTATTGTCTAAAGATCTTGGAGACGAATCACACAAAAGTGACACAGCTAGTAGATGGTGGTCTGGAAGATACGTACCAAATATTTTATATGCATTATGGCTACAGGGAGAAGTAGCTGTTGTAGGCAGAAAAGACAAACAAAAATTATATGGTATAGCAGAAGAATTTTTTACAGCTAATACTCCGCAAGAAAATTTTACAGATGAACAATTAACCAGACATAATATTTTAAGATCTTTGCAAATATTAGGAGTAGCAACACCTAAACAAATTAAAAATAATTACACTAGAAACCGCTATCCTACGTTTAAAAAAACTTTTGAAGAGCTGTTGCAAGAAGGTTTAATTATTCCAGTAGAAATAGAGGATTATAACTACGTAAAAAAAGAATCTTGGTACATACATTCTAACGATGTAGAAGCACTAGAAAATGTTAACAATACTTTTGAACCTACAACCAAACTACTTTCTCCTTTTGACAACTTAATCTGTGATAGAGACAGGCTAGAAACTATTTGGGATTTTAGCTACAGAATAGAAATATATACCCCACCAAAAAAACGGGTATACGGGTACTACGTTTTGCCAATACTGCACGAAGATAAATTAATAGGCAGAGTAGATCTTAAAAAAGATAAAACTAAAGATAACTTAAACGTAGTAAATATATACTGGGAAAACTTGTTTGTTAGTAAAACAGTAAAAGAAACAGTTATAACAACACTCACAGAACTGCAAACGTTCCTAGGTTTAAAGTCATTACAACTTCCTACAAATTTTTAACTAAGAGTTTATTAGTAACAACCAGTTTCATTAACCACGATAAAGTAACTTACAGGTGCGTCTAACTTAGGCATACTTATAAGTGAATGAGGATAAGTTACTTGCTCTGGTGCAGGACAACCTTCTTTAGGGTGAGACAAAACATATATTACATCATAACCACTATCGTTTTTAAGAATAGTTACTGGGTAAAGAAAAGCACCCAATGTTGGATAAGGACCATAAAAATGGCCTAATACAATATGGTTGGTAAAATCTATATCTACAGGCATATGTGGTTGATCAGCCTTACTCAAATGACTATAAAGCTCTTTGTATGCTAAATCAAAGCTTGCCTTAGAATCGTAAGTTACAAACTGTTTAGTTAATGCGGGTCCTTCGGCAATGTAGTTATTGGCAAATTCAGGTTCTAGAGAATACAAAGGAGTAAACTCAACATCAGTATCAACAACAAAGCGCTTTCCAGACTTACTTACACAGTCGAGCGTAGCAGGATCTAGAAGACGTGTTTCGTAAAAACATTCTTTAAAATTAGTAACTGCAGATTCAGGCGTGTCTAAATCCAAGATAGGTTCTGTAGATTGATGCATTTGTGTGGAATAAACATAATAACCCAAACCACCAAAAATAAATAAAACAATAGCTATAAAAAAAGTTTTTAACATAAGATATTTATATATATCTCTAAATATACTGTCAACATAATCCTTAACTAATAAATTAGGTTTTAGACCAAACACAAACACGTTGTTATACTTAAACAATGCAAAGAGTGACCGCAAAACTCGCACATTTTACACCCTATGTAGTACTGCTGCTAACAGTTGTAGTAACAACAATTGCAACCATAGGTACATACAAAATTGTAGGTATAGAATCCAGTATTAAGAAACTAGATTCTCAACTTACAGAACAGCAAGAAACGTATAAGTATTTAAACGACAACCTACCAAAAGAACTGTTTGAGGATCATTTGTCTCATATAGAAAACATTACCTTAAAAAATAGCTTAGCTGATACGCAAACAGAACTAGATACTTTAAAAAGTGATGAAACTCAAATAGAAAATAATTTAATTCAAGAGGTATACGAGCAGTACGATACATACAACACAAAATTAGCACGTAACACTAAACTTAAGTTAAACACAGATAACGCAACATCAAATGTAGAGGAGTATGGGGCATTACTTTTAGCAAAAGACTACGTAAAACTAAAAGAGCTATTAGATACAAATCTGCAACAACTCGATAAAGACTACAATGAATATATAGCGTCATTACCGCCACCAGCAACATCTGCAAGCGGGGGATATAGCTATACAAACGTAAATACCGAAAAAGGAACATTTGGAGTATTTTTAATAAAATTACCAAAAGACCAAATTACTATTAAAACTCTTGCCGCTATAGACAACGATTGTAAAAATAACTGCCCTACAAAATCTTTAGCACAGTACGTTAAAGAAAATAATGCCTATGCAGGAATTACAGGCTCATATGCGTGTCCTGCAGACTACGCGCAATGCCAAAACAAATTATGGTCTTTTGACTTTGCACTTTACGATAGCAATGACAACAAATGGCTAAACAAAAAAGCACGAGGCTGGTCCGAAACAGGACTTATGACATTTAAAGGAGGTTCTTCAAATTTTTATAAAAAGAGTACCGATTACGGAGGCGATTCGGTTACAGCGGCTATTTCTAATTTTCCTAGCTTAGTAAAAGATAACAATATTGTTGTAGATAAAAGTGACACTGATTCGTACCAAGAAACAAAGGGGTTGCGGGGAGCAATAGGTACAGATGATAAAAATGTGTATTTAGCCTACATTACTAATGCAACAGTAATAGACGCAGCATATGCAATGAGGGCATTGGGTGCAAAAGACGCTTTAAACATGGATGGCGGTGGAACAGCAGCAATGTATATAGACGGGAGATATGTGGTAGGCCCCGGCAGACCCCTAGCTAACGCAATAGTTATTGTAAAATAAACACTTTGGGTATATTATGCGCCCAACAAGTCTTTAAAGGAGGTAATCCATGTGTGACACGTGCAGGCAGCATAACGGTCACGCTGCCTGGTGTCCCAAAGGGGGCCTAGGCGGCAGAATTTTAGCGTGGTTAGGTATTTTATAAATTTTTCACGTAGAATTTGCCCAAACTAAAAAAGTTATCAAAAAATTTGGGCAAATTCTACACACATCACTACTAAATTACGCTAGTTTAGTAACCAACAACCCACCTTCGTGTGATACTACTTTTGCAGACTCCTGCAAAACAGTGTGCCCTGATAATTCCAACAAATCTTTACACTGTTTATAAAGTTGCGATGTATGAGTTTCGCATATTACAAATTGAGTTCTCTTTAATAATTCGCTAGCACCCTTTAAAGCAGCGAGTTCGGCACCCTGAATATCTATTTTTAGCAAAAACACATCACTAATATTTGCCTCGGTAGAAAAGGCATCTAAGGTTGACATAGCAACAGAATCCCCATCTATAATTCCACCACCCCATCCACCAGAAATATCACAATTACCTATATGGTCAGAAATAGCCACCTTATGTTGAAAAACGTCTCCTCTAACTTTATTTAATGCCAAATGGTCTTTAAACATTTTAAAAAAGTAAGGATGCGGGTTAAAAGCATGCACTACAATTTTAGTAAGATGGTTTTTAATTAAAATACTGTAATAACCCCCAGCAGCCCCAACATCTATAAAACACCCTTTGTCTTTATAGCTTTTAAAAATATCCAAAAAAACTGCTTCTACATCTGGCTCATGCAAATTAATTTTTTTATAACGCAAAATTTGAAACCCAATCAGGTATTTTTGATAAAACCTTATTCCATTGTCAAATTCCCAAACTAAATTTGGAAACAAAAAGCACTTAATCAAATGAAACAAGTTATATATAAAAAGCTTAGGATTTTTTAATTGTGTTTGTAATCTAAAAAACATATGTAAACTAGACTCCCCAAGTATTAACCTGGGGAGAAGTCTTGTTTAGATTATACAAGCTTTATTAGAAGCTAAACAAATC
>JAGQNX010000007.1 GCA_020427865.1 candidate division WWE3 bacterium | reverse complement strand
TACATAAGGAGTTAATTCTTAAACACGGTCCTTGTGATATACACAGATTTTCTTTCGAACCTATTAAATCCTATAAAAAGTGATTATATGGTTTACTCGTTATATAAAATATATGACAGGGGAGTAGTAAGCAAACTTAAACTCTAAGTAATGCCAAAGCATTGGTTTGTCCTGGAGTATTCCAGTGTTGCCCATGTATAAAGATAAACTTATCGCCTTCTTCGGCTAAACCTAAACTTTTAAGGTGTTCAATTGTAGAAGTAGAATCAACCTCACCATGTTTAGCACTAAAATCATAAGGAAATGCATACACCCCGTAAGACATAGTTAGTTTTTCTACTACTTTAGAATTTGGACTTAACGTAATAATAGGTATGTTAGGACGCAAAGCAGCAATAGCACGAGAAGTATAACCTGTGCTTGTTAATACAGCGATAAACTTATAATCATGGTCTTTATGCAGAACTACATCCAAAGCTTGAAGCAAACGTTCGGTGTCATTAATATGATGTGCACCAATGGACTCTACGCTGGTGAATTTCTCGCTATAACTTAAGATTCTTGTCATGTATTCGACGGCTTTCACAGGATAAGAACCTGTTGCGGTCTCTCCAGATAGCATAACCGCATCAGTACCATCAAATGCAGCGTTAGAAACATCGGTTGCCTCAGCTCTAGTAGGGAGGGGACTATCAATCATAGATTGTAGCATTTGAGTAGCTACAATAACCGGTACACGACGTCTACGGCAAGCTTTAATCATCTCTTTTTGAATATGTGCAATACGCTCAATAGGAACCTCTATACCTAAATCTCCGCGAGCTATCATTACAACATCAGTTTCTGCTAGGATTTCTTCTAAGTTATCTACACCCTTTTGTGACTCAATTTTAGAAACTATTAGGGCATCGATGTTTCTTTTTGTAAGCTCAGCACGTAAATCTAATACATCATGACGTGTTCTAACAAAAGATAAGGCAACAAAGTCAGCATTCTTCTTAGCTGCAACGCTTAAACGTGCTATATCGTCTTCTAAAAGACAAGGCAAATCAATATCTTTACCAACTAGGTTTAGACCTTTATTATCACCAACTAGAGTGGTATCTAAGGAGCCTGCAAGTAAATAATCATCACCAACTTCTGTAACTACAAATCTAATAAAACCATCATCGATTGAAAATCTATCACCAACTTCTAAAGCTTTATAAAAAGAAGAGTAGGGGACAACAATATCAACATCATCGGATTTAAAATCTGTACAAAATTTAACAGTTTTACCGTTCTCCACAGATATCTTTTCGCCATTTTTGGTACGAATTCTAATTTCAGGACCTCGTAAATCAACCAAAATACCTATAGAAACCCCTAAAGAGTCAGCAACACTTTGTACTAATGTTATGTTTTCTTCGTGCCATTCGTTGGTATTGTGCTTCATGTTGAACCTAAAAACATTTACACCAGAACTAATAAGTTTAGCAATTGTTTCTGGAGTGTTAGTAGCGGGTCCAATTGTAGCCACTATTTTAGTGCGTTTAATTATATGCTGTTTGGGGGTAAGTTTATCGAATTTCATAAATACTAGTTAATTATCTGACACATTATATACAATGTAAATGAATACGCAAGTTCGTTTTGTTTGACATAGTTATAAAAAAAAGTTACTGTTTTTAGTGGTGGAAAATAACAACACATTACAGTGTGATACACAATTCCAAACGGCATTATCCTTCGAGGACGTGTTACTGGTACCTCAAGGTACGAGTATCAGGTCAAGAACAGAAATTGACCTTACTACTAAAATCTCAGACAAACTCACTCTAGATATTCCTTTAATAACAACAAAAATGGATACTATTACCGGTGTGGATATGGCAACTAAAATAGGGAAGTTAGGAGGAATGGGTATACTACCTAGGTTTGATAAAGAAGACATTCAGGCAGAAAATGTGGCAAAAGTTAAGCAAAATAATGTAGTAGTAGGTGCTGCAATAGGATGTACAGGAGATTACCTAAAAAGAGCTGAAATGTTAGTAAATGCGGGAGTAGATGTACTAAATACCGACGTAGCACATGGGCACCTTCAAATTAATATAGACGCAATTAAGACCTTAAAAGAAAAATATGGGAATAAAATAACAATAATAGGGGGGATATGTGCAACATACGAATGTGCAGTCGCAATGTATGAAAACGGGGCAGATATGGTGTCGGTTGGTATAGGTGGGGGATCAATATGTACTACAAGAATACAAACCGGATGTGGCTTACCTACTTTTCAGTCATTGTTAGAAGTAGCTAAAGCAGCGCGCAAATACAATAAGACATTTCAACCTGAGGCAGGTATAAGAAACTCTGGAGATATCGTAAAATCTCTAGCAACAGGGGCCTCAGCCATTATGGGAGGTTCTATATTTGCAGGTACTGATGAGTGTCCTGGATCTGTAATAAGTATCGATGGCGTACTTTATAAAGAATATTCAGGTTCTGCAAGTGAAAAAGAAAAACAAAGACAGGTAAATAAAGACAGCAATGGAAAAGGTAAGATGTATATTAAACACGTAGAGGGCGTGGCAGGAATTAAGCCATACAGAGGACCTGTAGAAGACGTAGTCATAAGTTTACTGGCAGGGGTAAGATCGGGAATGAGCTATTGCGGTGCGAAAAATCTGCAAGAACTTTGGGAAAATGCAAGATTTGTACGAATCACATCAGCAGGCGGAGTAGAAAGTAATCACCACGACATTATTGTTCAAAAAGACCATATTGTAGGCAAAGCACTCTTATAAAACTCTAATTTAAGTCCCTAATACTAGAAATACTCGCATCCTTATGATATTTCTCATGTACTTCTTTTAACTGCTTATTTGTTACATGTGTATAGATTTGTGTAGTAGAAACATCAGAGTGACCTAATAGTTCCTGAACTGAGCGTAAATCAGCACCTTCACGTAATAAACCAGTGGCAAAGGTATGTCTTAACGTATGTGGAGTAGCATCTACCGCAATACCTGCACGTAATACGTACTTTTTTACAAGTCTTTGCACACTTCTTGGAGTTAAGCGTAAAGATTCACCGTCTGTATCACCAGTTTCCATCTGTTTACCACTATAACGAACAAATAGGGGACTAAAGTCATCATGACGCATACTAAGGTACTTATTTAACCACTCAGCAGCACTATCACTAATATATACTGTACGAGGTTTACGACCTTTACCTATTACTGTAAATTCACGAGTGCGTAGGTTAATGTCACTAACGTTTAGACTTACAAGCTCACTCACCCGTAACCCTGTACTAAAAAGAAGCTCTAGTAATGCCCTGTCACGTACACCAGAGCGTTTGGTAAGATCTTGCACGTTAAACAAGCCATCTAGTTGTTCATCTGAAAGGACTTTAGGTACAGCAGGCTCAGGTTTTCCTAATATAATTAAGTCTGGGCTAAGAACTGTCATATCATGTTGTACTATTAGATATTTTAAAAAGGCACGCAATGCTACCAAAAATGTTTTAGTAGTAGAAGTTTTAAATTCTGCACCTGACTTAGAACTAATACGCCTATTTAGTCCGACACGATATTTTCGCACAAGTTCATACGATATATCACTTACATCCAATACGTCGGTACTAAGATACTTAAGTGCCCACGATATAAAGTCACGTAAATAAAAATCATACATCTTAATTGTATTTTGGGATAAGTTTTTTTCAATTTCACAATATTCTAAATACTCAGTTAACAAATTGGGCACGTTCTTAGACATGCACTTATATTAGCATGTGTTTTTAGCACATAAAAGATAAGTTCATAACACAAGTAAGTATTCCAGACGTATCCATACACAACTTTTTTATTTAAATCAATTCTAGGGCATTCTAGGGCCTTGCAGTAGTTATTTGCTGATATAGCAATATTTATGGGGGAGTGTTCTATAAATTTAGTCAGTATAAATAATTAACGCAAAATACGACATTTTAAAAAAGCTGTAGCAGATGCAAAAAGGGGGAGTAG
>JAGQNX010000075.1 GCA_020427865.1 candidate division WWE3 bacterium | reverse complement strand
CGAAGTAGAACATGCTGTAAAGGGGCTTTCAGCTGCATTAGAACCTATTATTCTTATAATGTTAGGTTCGATGGTTGCTGTGCTAATAATCTCAATTATTACGCCAATTTATCAAATTACTAACTCTCTATAATCTGTATGTATTCAAATGATAATACTAAATCTCTAGGATTTACATTTATCGAGCTTATTATTGTGGTTTCATTGGTTACACTTATATTTGGTGTCCTTTTAATAGCTATAGATCCGGTTTCTATATTAGTTCGTAATCGTGATGTTGCACGTATTCAGGACTTAGAGCATATGCATCGTGCTATGGATTTAGCTTTAAAGGATAATGAGGTTAAACTAGTTGAAACCTTAAACTGTAAAACCTGTACCAGTCACACTGGCACGACTGCTGTAGATGGTGAGAATGGCTGGGTCAAATTTGAACTTGTAGGTCCTACTGGTCTTTCGCGTTACATACCTGCGTTACCTATGGATCCTTTAAATAAAGATTCTTTTGTTTATACCTATGGTGCCACATCTGATGGTTATGAATTTAATGCTGTCTTGGAGTCTCCGAGTAATATACCAACTATGACTACTGACGGTGGGAATTCTCCCTCAATTTATGAGGTTGGAACCTCATTGGAAATTCTATAAAATATTATAAATGCTGTATTTGTTATCAGCTGGGTTATTCCTAGCATTGAGTTTTATTTTTGGACTATTCTGGGGCTCTTTTCTAAATGTTGTTGCCGATAGATTAAGTCGAGATGAAGGTTTTGTTAAGTCGCGATCTTATTGCGAATCCTGTAAAACCACTCTAAATGTTAAAGATTTAGTTCCTTTGTTTTCATATCTTTCAACTAAAGGTTACTGTCGTTATTGTAATGTTTCATTATCCTATTACTACCCTATCTCAGAATTACTTTCAGGTTTAATGTGTGCTGGTTTAGTTTATATGTTTAGAGATTCCTTGACCGTAGTTACAACCATTGTAGCGTTAGTATATTATTTTTTGTTTTTTAGCATTTACTTAGCTATTACTTTAGCTGATCTAAAATACACACTAATACCTAATAAGTTAGTCTTATGGGGGCTCATAACAGTATTATCCTATAGGGTGTTAGATACTTATATTTATTTATCTAACATTTATTCTCAATTGCACACTTCTGCTTTTGGCCCTTATTTATATAAAGCTGGGTTTTTTCATACACGATTGTATTCTGAATTCACTGATTTTGGACTTGATGCCCTAACAGGTTTAGGTATTTCTGCTTTTTTCTTGTTGCTTATAATACTAACCAAAGGAAAAGGTATGGGAGGTGGCGATGTTAAGCTTGTATTTTTAATTGGACTTTTTAATGGTTTTCCAAATGCGTTAGTAGCTATAGTTTTTGGGTTTATGTTAGGTGCATTTATTAGTTCGATTTTATTGCTGTTAAGAATCAAATCATTTAAAGATGCTATACCATTTGGACCTTTTTTAATCTTAGGAAGTTTGCTTTCTTGGTTATATGGAACTTCGTTTCTAAATTGGTATTTGAATTTCTTATAAATTTAGTTATGCTTATACTATGGATCGTTCCACCAAAATATCTGCCGCAATAATACTCGTTGTATTGGTTGTAGCAAACATTCTTATTTTTACTAACTTGGATTTTGTTGATTCCTTTTTTGGTTCTAAAGTTACCAAGCCTATTCGTGACTTCTCTAATAACAATTCAGATGACATCACCCCTAACAAATCAACAGATACTGTTTCGTATTTTCCTCCTTCCACTAGCACTCCTGATAATGGGTTTGTAACTGTAGATGCTACTGTTACGTCTGTGGAGGGTACGTTATCATTTGGCGTACAAACTAATCTAGGTAATTCGTACACTGTTAATGTAAGTTCTGAGACTGTGACTAGAGTTTTACAATCTTATACCGATACCTCGAGTACTACACCTAATAGTGTTGTCGATGGTGTTGATGCTTTATCTCTAATTACTGTGGGAAACACGGTTAGTGTTTCTGGCAATTTAGATGACAGTGGTGTAATCAATGCTGGTTTAGTGGTTTTAGTAAAGGAATAAAATGTTTTTTAGAGTTAAATTATTCATAGTTTTATTAAGTGCTTGGATATATGCGTTTGTAGGCACTTATACTGTTTATGCAAATCATACAACGCCTGAACCCTTAACACATCATGGGTATTCTTATAGATCTTGTGTATCCAGTCTTGATGCTGACGGCGATTCAATCTTCACACCTCCTGTTTATGTTCCTTACGATAATAGATTTGATCCTAATTATACTGTTGAGTGTCAGCCTACAGGTTACCCTGTATATCGCCAAGGTATTTGTGAGATGTTTCCTAACTATGTGCCTGCTTTTGGCTCATATATAATAGATCCTACTGCACCTAATTGTACTGCAGGCTCTGACGAACGCGTGCATGCTTACGTATGTGATAAAACTGTTACCGGTGGCAACCCTTGGTCTGGTTGTGGAAGTTCCGCTAATTATGTGTTTAAAGCAAATTCTGGTACCAATTTAAGCATGGGTGCTTTAGCTAGTGCCAAAGAGTCCGATACTGGCACTGGATTAGAATGTGGAACTACTGTTCAACTTGATATATTTAATACGTCTTGTACCGATGCAATGATTGCCGAACACTACAGTGTTGAAACTGTACATGCTGATAAGTACATAAAAGATAGTAATGGCAATGTATTATATGATCCTTCCTATGATCCAGTTTATTTTCCTAAGGATGCTAATGGTAACCCAACCTTTTGTTTAGCAAAGGATGCTTTTGTATGGTATACCGGATCTTGTGAAGAACCTGTAAATGAATATGGTCTTATAGGTAGATGGGATGACGCTACCTGTGATGCTATTTCTTTTTGGGCAGGTGATCCTGATTACCCCGATAAACCAGTTTATATACAAGTATATGATGGTGTGCCTTGGAAAGAAGGTAGGTTGGTCTCCGAAGGTTATGCTAACCAACCAAGTGGTTCTGAGTCATGTAAGCTGTTAATGGAGAAAAATGCTAGTTGGAATTCTAGTGTATTTAATCCAAACTTGTGTGATGATGTTTGTGATGCAGGTGTGAACCCCGCTTTATATGATCCTTTTAATCCATATTGTATGCATGGATATTCTTTTCCTACCCCAGGACCAGATGATCCAATTAATTTAAAGGATAATAAAAAGTATTCTATTTGGCCTTTTGGTTGGGATCATCCTTTTGATCCTACACAAGTCCCTACAAATTTACGTGACTTGTATGACTATAATAAAATCTATGATAAATTGCGTCCTCGTGATATTAAGTGTGCTCCCGTACCACCTTTGCGTGACATACAAGGCTTTATTTGGGAAGTAGATAGTGAAACCGCCTGTCCCGCCGATCCGGACACCTTTAATTATAAGGCTAACAGAATACAATCGGATGAAGTTATAGGTGGCGATTCTGGTGTTACTTTAGATGTTACAGGCTTCTCACCTGGTGTAACGGATAAACCCTGGGATCCAAATAGTGCTAATTATAACTACAAGATAGATGATGTTCCTTACAATGCTGATGATCCTACTTTAAGTTTATGCACAAACGAATTTAAACCTGCTGGTCAAACAAGTTTTAAATATGAATTAAGCTGTGTACATACTCAAAACAACTCAGAAGTTTTCACTCCAGGTTCTAATTGTACTTTCTTTGATCTCGGTTTATATGATCCTAATACAATCAATTTAGGTTATCGTTTAGTATATGATGGTCTAGGTTGGTTCACTACTGTTGGTGGTGGCGTTTATGCGGGTGCTGATAATGGTATAGGTACCGATAGCTTAACAGTATTTTTGCCTTATGAAGATGATGTTGCGACTTCTTATTCTAATAAGCTGATTACTAGTGATGGCATCTTATATTCTGTTAGAAATTTCTCGGCACAAGACTCAGGCAGTGTGAATCAAGTAAGTGCTACAAATACATTTGTGTCTAATATTCAAGCTACTGAAAGTTGGCCTAATGCATTTACATTCGATCCTCCTGCTCATGCAATAGAAATAACTGATTGTGAAAGTGCTTTCTTTGGTGAATTATCCCCAGAGAATATTTATTATACTTCTATAGATTGTCTTAATGATGCTTTAATTGCTTCATCTAGCCTAGATGGTAAATATTTAATTGATAATATACCTCCTAGTGAGGTAGTAGTTGTATATGTTACCCCTGGAGTGTCGGATGTATTACGTTTTGAAACTGATTTTGTTTCTGCAAATAACCGACGCTTAATGTTTATTGTAGATGGTGCAGTACATATTGCTCGTGAAGTTGGTTACCCTGTTTTAGACGGTGATCCTACTATAGATCAAACACCTAATATTCAAGCAGCAATAATTGCAAGTGGTGATATTGACTTTGAGGGTACACAAAATCCTAACCCCAACGCTGACCCTGATATAACTGTTATAGTGGAAGGTCCTTTAGTAAATGGAGGTGAATTAAATCCTTCTATTAACTTTAGAAGAGATAGAGGTGAATCTAATGTTTATCCTTCTGTTGTGGTTAGATACAATCCTATTTATATAAAGTCTCTAACTACTCTAGAAAATGACTTTGAAGGTGATGATTTTACAGGTTTATCTAATATAGATTTAACATGGGAGGTATTAAACTAAAATGAAAAACTTAAATGATCAAGGCCAAACTTTAGTACTAGTGTTGTTTGCAACAACACTGGCTTTAGTTGTAGCAGCGGGTCTTTCTCTAAACTCAGTTACTTCTTTAAACAGAATAAGTACATCTGATACCTCTGCTAGAACACTTGCATCTGCCGAGGGTGGTGCTGAAGCGTTTTTAATTAAATCTAAAACAGATTTAGCTGGGCTTATCAATACTTGCGATGGTAGTTATGATTTTGACTCTGCACCTAATGCTTGTAGGATAGATTTCCCTTCCATAGATAATAAAGACTCTTTGAATAGTCGTGCTGTTGTTGAAGTGGATGCTCTTGGAAATGGTCCTGAATACGATGTGTTGCTGCAAAATGGTAAAACTGTGCAAGTCTCCATGAATAAGTATGCAGGTACTAAATTTAACGTATGCTGGTCTGCACTTTCTCCTATTGCTTCTTCTGACTCTACTGCACTATCTTTTAACATGTATGATTTTAACTTAAATGAGTTAGAAACCTATGTACTAGATTGTGCTTCTTGTACCTATCCCAATGGAATGATTGTAAGTAATCCTACTTTTACTGCTACAAACGGTACTGCACATAATATGCAAAACTGTGTAGAGGCAGACTACCCTTTTTCTTCTGGTCATGATGTAGTATTTAGACTTCGTTCTCTTGGAGGTGATTCTGCTGTAAAGATAGTGGCAGAAACAGGCGTTAACCTGCCGTTACAAGGATACGAGATTATTTCTTCCGGCATGTTAGTAAACAGCAACAATAACTATGTTTCAGACACTGTTAGAACTGTTAGAGTCCGTAAATCTTTGCCTTATGTAGCAGGGTTTTTGGACTATGCTTTGTATTCTGATTCCGGAACAATTGATTAATTATTGACCGTCAGTAAGGGCTATGTAAGACTTGTAACATGAAACTGCACAATCGACAAAAAGTTAATGTATTAATGTTCCTATTTGCTGTGATATTTGTATTTGCTATTGGGTCTAAGTATTCAGATTCTTTTAACTTTTTAGCTTTTGTAGGTGTAGACAAGGTTGAGGCTTCCCATGGATCCCCTCCTGTACCATGTCCTGATCCATCTATATGTTGTACCAAGGTTTGTGGTCAGGGTTATAAAATTGGAGATGGGGATGATGGTAATATTAGAGTTACTTATTTAGAATCAGAAATTTGTGGTCACTATTGGATAAATTTTGGTTGTGCCCAATGGCAAGCCTTACCTGATAGAAATGGTATAGATGATTGTGATAAAGATGGTGAGTTCTGTGAAAGATATTGTTGGTATGCTCCCGTATGTTCACCTTCTGATGATAAACCCTCTCGAAAAATAGTTGCAAGTGTTCGTGATCGTATTACAGGTGCTCCTGTTAAAGATGTTGTACTAGCTTTCGATTCTAATCGTCAAGGTGTAGCTAAACTTACTACTGCAGATAACGGTAAGACTAGCAAAATGTTACACACTGCTGAGCAATACCAATTAACTTTAGATTCTTTGCCTTCCGGATATTCTGGACCACTATCTACAACTAACGATATAGAATCAGAAGATCACTGTGAGGGTCGTAAGAATACACCTTTAGGCAGCACACTATATAGATGTCAGCGTGCTATGGAAGACGATTGTGGTACAAGTCCGCATGAGTGTTCTTTCTTAGTAAACAGTTTCCCCCCATTTTCTAATTTAACAGGGTCTGTTGTAGACCAAGATACTGGTGTAGGTATACCTAATGTCCAAGTTGAGTTATTTATGCCTGCTGGAGGTACCGTAGTACTTACAACTAATGCACAGGGAATATGGACATATAACAATGTTGTATTTCAAGGCACTATTTATGCTGTACGTCCTGTTGTTACTTCTATACCCGACAAGTATACTACACCATTTAAAGCTACTAATGCCGGATCAGTTAATCACTGTGGTAACACCGACTTTGGTACAGATGGTTATGAGTGCCAAATTGCGGGAAACCAAGACTGTGGTACGTCTGCACAAGGTTGTTCTATGACTTTACCAAAAGCTCCTTCTAATGATGCCCTAGGTAAATTTACCTCTGCTACATGTGAGTGGTTTGAGGGTTATGCGTTTGATTTAGATGATAAATATAAAGATGTGGTTATCGAGCTTGTTCGTGACGGTCCTTTAGGTGCAGGGGGTACAAGCTTTTTAACTACTCAAACAGACTTTTTTAGTGGAAGTGAAGCCTGTCGTGCTGCAGGATTTACCAACTGTGGTATTTGTGATACTGGCTATATAAATGACCCCAAGTGTAATCTTGGATTTAAATCGGCTGTTCCCCTAGTTGGTAGTATTTTCGATGGTAAATCCCATTCTATATATGCTTATGCACATAATCTACCTAATACTTCGGGTAACTCTATAACCTTATTAGAAGGTAGTCCTAAAACTATAACCTGTTCCCCTAAGAACCCTATTGGAGAAATTAAATTTGAGTGTACAGGTATAGAAGGTTGGGCTGGAGACGCTGATAATATTAGACAAGATACTTATATAGAAATATATGAAGGTGGTAAAAAAGATGCAGGTGGTAAACATATTTGGAGTATTCAAGCTAATGAGTTTATAAAACCCTACTCTTATGACGCGTGTGTGGCATTAGGTGGTGGCAATTTATGTGGAGTATGTTCCAGTAGTAACGGGTTAGCCCCTGCACAGTGTCAGCATGCCTTTAGTACTGATTGGTTAGGCATAATTGATCAAGGTAGTGGAAATATAGTAAATTACAACGATGGTAAAGAGCGCACCTATTGGGTATACGCGAAGAACTTACCAGGCAGTCTAGGTTTTGATACACCTCTTGTTTCTGGTAAGACTATGGCTTGTGGTGACACCGACGCTACAATTACAGGTTCCATAACAGTATTACCTGACGGTGCTTCTTGTTCTGATATAACTGATTATACCGATCCTTCGCTAAAGCTTTCCCCTTCTTCTGTATTTGTACCTGCAGGTTCAAGTGTAGAAGATGAAGTACAAGTGCGTGTTGCTTATACACCTGTAAATGGAGCTGGGTTCTTTGATGTCGAAAACTGGGACCCTGCCACATCTACTTATGAAATTAAGACTCCTTTTGTAGAGCCTCATAATAGATATTTTTCTACAAGTAGTTTTTATGGAGCTACTGGGGCTAATCAACAAACCAGTTATTCTTATAATTTAGCTTGTTATCAAATTGAAGATGGCCCAAGTAAGGAAGCAGTTGGCCCATTTGAATTTACATTAAAGGATAACATTGACGACATAAATATCATAAATATAGCATTTTCACGCACTAATAATTTGGTACCTTGGTATACTGTGAGTGATGCTGGCGTATATTCTGGTAACACAAATATGTCTATTAGTTTATTTACGCCTCTAGCCTCTGAAACTTCAGGTGGGTTTATAGGTAGGTTAATAGATGGTTCAGGTGTATTGTTAACTGCAGGTGACAAAAATGTTCGTGATTTAAATGGTGTTTCTACTGTAGGTGGTTTTAGTGCTGCCCATAAAGATCATTATGCTATTCGTGCAGGTGATGCAAGCTCCCCTACTCTATACTGGCCAGAAAGTTATAATTTTGAAATTCCAGGTAATGCAGAAGAAATAACAAATTGTAACAATATACTTGCAGGAAGTCCTACCCCATTAACTAGCTCAAAGGTATATAAAACTTCTGTAAGTTGTCTAAACTCTATTTTGTCCCTTAGCTCTAGTAACATATATAACATTGCCGAGTCTAATTCAGTCGTTACGATATACGTTTATGGTTCTGATCCTGTAGTGTTTCAAGACCAGTTTAGAGCAAGTGGTAATGGTTCTAGAATACTGTTTGTAATAAATACTAATGTAATAATTGCACCTTCGGTTGGTGATGGTGCTATTAATCCCTCTGATGGTGCTCATATTCAGGCATCCTTAATAGTTAATGGTGATGTAGATTTTGCATCTTCTGGTGGCACTGATTCTTCTGTAATAATTGAAGGACCTTTGGTTACGGGTGAACCTACAGGTGAATCAACAGAACACACTGTGCTTTTTAACCGTGATCGTGGAAGTTCTAATGGTTATCCTGCTGTATATGTAAAGTATAATCCTATATATTTGCGCGCTTTAACACGTCAAGCAGAATCAAATGCAACACTTAATTCTAGTGGGCTATTTAATGTAGACTTACGATGGGAGGTATTAGAATAATGCATAAACTAAGTATTAAAAATTCATATAGTAATGGCCAAGTCCTACCTTTAGTGTTAATTGTGTTAACAATTATATTGGGTGCAGCTGCTTACATTGCTTCACAAAGTATTAAAACTAGTAGACGTACTTCTTCATCTGACACCTCTTCTCGGGCATTAGCTGCTGCTGAGGGTGGGGCTGAGAAAGTTTTAGTGACTCCAATAGAAAAATTAGAAGAGGTCATAGCTTCTGGGGAATGTACCACTAGTTTATTTGAAGCTGATCTAAATGCCCATACACCTCCTGAAGTTTGTTATACAGACTTTTCAGGTGTATCAGCAGAAGATAATATTGACGCAGAGTCAATAATGGCTATTGAGCGTCTAGGAACATCTTCTGAACACAGATTTAGAGTACCTCAAGGTGAAGTTCGTGAGGTACGTTTAACAGGTACAACTGGAGCATTAGCTGTTTGTTGGTCGTCTAATACTGTTACTGTAGCTACAGACAATGATGTGGACAGTATACTACTCTATAGCTTATATAGCGGTAGTTCTATAGATAAGGCTGTTGTTGGATGTGGTAGCTCTTGTAGTTCACACGCCAGTCAGATTTCTACTCAAAACTCAATTTACCCAGATACGAGTACTACGTATAAAGATTCTGCTGGTAATTTCTATGCCTTGTGTTTTGACGTAAATGCTAGCGGTATTGTAGGAGGTTTACGTATTCAATCCGTGGGAGCAGATTCGGAGGTTGGTGTATTTGTTACAGATACTAGCACCCTGCCTAGCCAAGGTTTTAAAATAACTTCCTTGGGTAAATTGCAGGATACCAAAACAAATGAAACTATTACTCGTAAGATTGTGGTTGAACGCTCCTATCCTTATTTACCTGGTATGTTTGATTATGCAATGTACTCTAATAATGGCACATTTGAAGGTGCTGAACCTCTTTAGAGTACGTTATACTGTTGACTGTATACAGTTAAATTTGTAATCTTTAGATACATAATTTTGATTAATGAAAGGTCCTGCCCAAATGGATTCTACACAAAAAAGAATAAGCAAAGTTTTTAAGTTCGCAGCCCAAGGATTAAATATTGGGTTAAGTACGAAGGGAGGTGTAGAAAAAATGCGAAATTTACGAAATTCAAAAGGTTTTACCCTTATCGAGCTTTTGATCGTTATTGTTATTATAGGTATCTTAGCTGGTGTTCTGTTATCTGTACTTAACCCAGTTCAGCAACAAAACAAAGCTAAAAACGGTACGATACGTGCAACTCTGGATAAATTAGCACTAAGTACTAAATCACTACAGGCAGCAAGTTTTGTTGGACAAGTTGCTACTCGTCAAGAATTCACGAGGGGTGCTGGTAGTATAGCTACATCTTTAACGAATACTACTCTTACTTGTGATGGTGTTACTACAGCTGATGCAGGTATAGCACATTGTTACTTTCAGATTTCTGGTATAGATCTTCCTACAGGTACAAACAGAGGTTGTGATACAACTGGTTACAGAGGTACTTCGACTGATTCAGGAAACTGTGACTTCTTGTTCGTACGTGATCCTAATACTAATGGGTTCCGTATAGCTGCAAAGCTACATGGAGAAACTAATACCATGATGTATCAATACTATGAGTCCGGTAATGCAATTGTAGAAGGTTTTTACAATTGTACATCTGGAGCTACGTTAACAGGTGCTGTTTCAAGCACACCTGCAAACTGTACAGTTGAATAAGCTTTAATTCATGACCCCCTCCTCGAAGGGGGTCATAATTCCACATGACTTTTTTTAATTTAAACAATAAAGGATTAACATTGTTAGAAATCCTTCTATCAATATCGATTATTTCAATCTTAGCTGGAGTTTTGTATTCGGTGTTAAATCCCATAGAGTCCAAGAATAAGGCATATGACGCTATAACCATCAGCGATCTAAAAGATGTTGGGGATTCTATAGAAGTGTTTAGAAACACAAAGTTACGCCTACCTGCTGCTGATGCAAGTGGTAATCCCCTAGTTGGTGCGGATGGTGATGCATTAAAGTTTTATATTAATGCTTGGCCTACTACCTCTTTTAAATATTACTCAATACCCGTAACCGGCTCTTTAGCAGGTACATTCAGCTGTATTTCTGCTCCTAAGGCTGGTGATAATTTAAAAAATTATGTTTACATTTCACCCTATGAGGTTGCATACACCGGTGGTAGTAGACACTGTGCAAATGCTGTTATAATTTGCCCTACAACCTCTGGGGTTTCTGCTTGTAGTGGGGGTTCTAGTTCCATAAATCTAGGTCGTTGTACGGATTTAAGTGGTGTTGATTGTTAAATCTAATATACTTAGCTATACTTTAAAATATGAAAATACTGCCTTTTAAAAATTCTAATTCTTCTGGTTTTACTTTAATAGAAATACT
>JAGQNX010000006.1 GCA_020427865.1 candidate division WWE3 bacterium | reverse complement strand
TGACATAACAAAAAATATTATACGGGATTTGTTTGGGAACTTAAAATAGTTTTTTTACTTTTTGTCTATATGTTCTTCTGAAGGACATACATCCTTTGGAGCACTACCCTTAACAAAATACTCGGAGATATTACACTTTGTATATTTACGTAAAACCACGTCTGTAGGCACTTCAAAATTTTCATTCGGCACATCTTCCAAGACTTTTGAAATAACTTTGTTCCACATAGGTCCAGCACTTGAAACGCCAGAGGTTGTAGAATTCATAGGTTTATTGTCATTATTACCTGTCCAAACTCCAACAGTATAGCTCGGAGTATAACCAAATGTCCAACCATCTCTATTATTATCAGTTGTACCTGTTTTGGCAGCCACAGTATGGTCTTTAACGTTTAATACACTATTTGCTCCAAATATAGGAGTTCTTGCAGCATTGTCCGCCAAAATATTACTAACCAAGTATGCAGTGCTTTTCGATATTATTTGTTTTTCATTAGTAGGCGCCTTCGAAGCGAGAAGTCTCTTTTCTATACCTGTATTTTTGTATACTTCGTAACCAGCATTATCACGAACTGATAAAATAAACTTGGGTGTAACATATAACCCCCCACGAGAAAAAGTTGCATATAAATTTGTTAAATCCAAAAGTGTAACTTCTTTACCCCCTAGTGTTGCAGAAGGCCCATAACTGCCATCTACAATCCAATTTCTTAGCCCCAGTTTTCCACCTAAAGATATCATGTTGTCAACTCCGAAGCGTTGAATTAGCCGCACAGGAGGAATATTGTATGAATTTGCAAAAGCCTGTCTTAAGGTTACATTAGCACCATGAAACTTACCATCATAGTTTTTAGGAGTATAAACTTGATTATCGTAACGCAAAGTAAACGGTGTGTCAGGGACAATTGTAGCTGGAGTTGCCCCACCTTCTAAGGCAAGTGCATATGTAACTATTTTAATGGAAGACCCAGGCTGCCTGTAAGCCTGGACAACATCATAAGCACCCTCTATACCATCAAAATAATTTTTTGACCCTACATAGGCTAGTACTTCTGCTGTCTGTGATTTTAGTATTAAGGCTCCAGCATTAGTAAATCCTTTAGCCTTACCTATAGTATCCACATCAGTCGAAATTATTTGCTGAACTTCATCTTGCAAGTCTAGATCTAAAGTAGTGGTTACAGTTAACCCACCTGTAGTTAAATAGCGCTCACCATATAAATCCAGTAACTCAGCCTTAACTATCTCTACAAAATGGGGTGCTCTGATATAGGCATTTTGTGGTGCAAAAGTTAATTCTTCGCTATAAGCAGCTGTTGCTTGTTCTTGTGTTATGTTTTTATTGGTAACCATTTGCTGTAATACAGTATTTTGACGTATTTTAGCTAAGCTCGTTGTGGAATTAGAATCAGTAACTAGAGGAGAATATAAAGTTGGTGATGAAGGCAAACCTGCCAACATAGATGCTTCGGCTAATGTTAAATTTTTAGCGTCTTTATTAAAAAACTTTTTTGATGCAGATTGAATCCCCCAAGCACTTCCTCCATACGGAATGTTGTTCATATACAGCTCTAAAATTTGCTCTTTCGTATATTTTTGCTCCACTAAAAGGGACAAAACCACTTCTTTTGTTTTACGTGCAACTGTTCTGTCGTTTGTAAGTAACATGTTTTTTACTAGCTGTTGTGTGATTGTGGAACCACCTTGTAACTCATTATCTATAATAATTGCTTTTAGAGATCTTAAAATACTGTCCAAGCGTATGCCACGGTGTTCAAAGAACCGATCATCTTCAACTGCTATAGTAGCTTGAACTACATAATCGGGAAGACTATTTAATGTCACAGGCTCCACACGCTGATCTACATATATTTCGAAGAGTAATCGACCCTTATTATCTAAAATACGTGTTGGAGAGTTTGGCTGTTTTGCAAGCAAAAGATCCGGTGTGGGTAGCTCTTTAAACCATCTATAGACAGTAAATGGAACTGTTATAAATATAATCGACGCAACTACTCCAGCAAAGAAAGCCAACAGAAATTTTAATAACAAGTGATTCGCAGGTACTCTAGGTTTTTCTTTACGCCTAAATATAATTTGAGGTATAAGTTTTAATAAAGATATAATGTGTTTTATACTATTCTTAATTAGGGCTAATATTACATCACCTATCATTACAAAGTAATTAACAGATAGATGATAATATTTTTTATTAACCTGGTTTCTTATAGGCTTATTTGACACAGATGGACTAGTTAAATTTTACTGTAGGAGTTTTTTTAAATCTAGAGCTTTGTCTCTTAACAAAGCAGCTTTTTCAAAATTTAGCATTTCTGCTTCATACTTCATTTCAAGTTCTAGTTTTTTAATCTCTTTATTTAACTCGCGTGGGGGCAGTTGCATATAATCGACTTCAATTTCAGTTTTTTTCTTTTTACCCTTTTTTGAATCAAACTGCGCGGATATATCGTCATCTATTAAACTTTCTCTTAATGGTTTTACAATTTGAGTAGGTGTAATGTTATTGTCCTCATTGTATTTTAGTTGTATTTCTCTACGGCGTTGGACTTCGCTTATGGCTTTATCCATGCTTTTGGTTATTGTGTCTGCATACATTATTACTTCACCCAAAATGTGGCGCGCTGCTCTACCCATAGTTTGAACTAAAGCAGCCTCGGAGCGTAAAAACCCTTCTTTATCAGCATCTAATATTGCTACCAATGAAACCTCGGGTAAATCTAAACCTTCTCTTAGTAAATTTATTCCGACTAAGACATCATAGTTTCCTTTTCTTAGATCATCTAAAATGGTTGTTCTCTCTAGGGTATCTATATCTGAGTGTAAGTATGTAACTTTAATACCTTTTTCTGTTAAAAAGTTAGCTAGCTCTTCGGACATTCGTTTTGTTAGTGTGGTAACTAAAACACGCTCTTTTCTTTCAATACGGTCTTTAACACGCTTCAATAAGTCATGAATTTGATCTTTTGTAGGTAAAATCAAAACGTTAGGATCAACGATACCCGTAGGACGTATTAATTGTTCTGCAATTCTCCCCTCCGATAGATTTAATTCCCATTCATTAGGAGTAGCACTAACATATAAATTTATGCCTGCTTTTCTTAAAAATTCATCAAAATTTAGGGGTCTATTGTCTAAAGCAGAAGGTAAACGGAATCCATAGTCTATAAGATTTGTTTTTCTTGCACGGTCTCCGTTATACATACCACGGACTTGAGGTAACGTAATATGTGATTCATCTACTACGAGCAAATAGTTTTCCGGAAAGAAGTCCATAAGTGTATAAGGAGTACCCCCAACTTCACGACCGTCAAAATATCGGGAATAGTTCTCAATACCTTTACAGTATCCTATTTCTTTCATCATTTCTAAATCGTACTTTGTGCGTTGTTCTAAACGGTAAGCTTCTATATCTTTACCGGCGTTACGCAACACCCTAACTCTAGATTCAAGATCCTGTTGTATTTGCAGATAAGCACCTTCTCGTCTATCCTCTGGAGCAATATAATGCTTAGCGGGGAATATTTCTGCATATGTTCCTTCTTTTTGCCTATGTTCTGTATACTGTTCTATGTCCTGTGTTTGTGATTTAAAAAAACTCCCTCTACGTTCTTCGGGTAATTGATCTCTGTTTATAACATCACCAGTTAAGGGGTCAAAATTAGTTATATCCACAAGTGTGTTATTAAAAACTTCCAAACGAATTGCAAATTCTTGATATGCAGGAAAGACATCTATAATGTCTCCTCTTACTCTATAACTACCGCGTTTAAAATCTATTTCGTTGCGTTCGTAATAAATTTGATTAAGCCTTTTTAATAAATCGGTTTGCCTAATGCGCATGCCTTTCATTAACCTAAGTGCCATTTTGGTATATTCTGCGGGGGAACCTAAGTTATAAATACAGGAAACAGACGAAACAACAATTACATCCTTTCTTGTCATTAAAGAAGTAGTAGCAGAAAGACGAAGCATATCTATTTGTTCGTTAATGTCAGCATCTTTTTCTATGTAGGTATCTGTCGAAGGCATATAGCTTTCTGGTTGATAGTAGTCATAGTAACTTACAAAATACTCCACGGCATTATTTGGAAAATAGTCTTTAAATTCCTGATACAACTGTGCTGCTAATGTTTTATTATGTGACAATATTAATGTGGGTTTAGATGTATTTCTAATTACATTTGCAACTGTAAATGTTTTACCACTTCCTGTAACCCCTAGTAAGGTTTGGTGTTTCTCATTAGCTGCAACAGTTTTAGTTAAAGCTTCGATAGCTTTTGGCTGATCACCAGTTGGGTTGTAAGATGCTTTTAAATCAAACATAGCAAGATTTTATCATGTTTAAGCTGTAATATCTTCGGGTATGTTTTGGAAAACTGTTGACATATTTAACTAAATTTTTGTACAGTATATTTACAAACAAAACCCAAATAAATTTAGAAAGGTTTATACATGAGTCCTGTTACATTATATAAAAGACAACGAGAAATAGTAGATTATATTTCTCAATACATTCAAAGAAACGGCACATCTCCAACATTGCAAGAAATAGCAGATGCTATGGGATTATCTTCTCTTGCTACAGTACATGAACATTTACAAGCTCTAGTTAAAAAAGGTGTTATAAAAAGATTTGAAGGTGCTGTTAGAGGCATAGAAATTATAGACAATACATTTAGCACAGCGATGCAAGGAATTGAATTACCCGTAATAGGATACATTGCAGCAGGTGAACCAATAGATGCAATAGAAGGAGATTACGATACCATTACAGTAGCTGCAGATTTAGTTTCTAAAGTAAAACGCTGTTATGTACTTCAGGTACGTGGAGATTCCATGATAAACGAAGGTATTTTTGATGGAGA
>JAGQNX010000074.1 GCA_020427865.1 candidate division WWE3 bacterium | reverse complement strand
AAACTAGAGCCAAACTTTTATCGCACTCAGCAATGTTTTTTTATAGTTTTGTGTTTGCAGTTATTACTTTAATTTTATTTGCTGCTCCCTCCACTTTTCCAGGTGTGTTGGGTTACGCTTCTAATATTCAAATACGGAAACTATTAGATCAAACCAATCAAGTACGTTCTCAACATAATCTTTCTACATTGGTACTAAATGAAAAACTTTCTATTGCTGCACAAAAAAAGGCAGAGCATATGTTTGCTAATGACTATTGGGCACATGTAGGTCCTGATGGTAAAGAGCCTTGGGATTTTATTTTGGCACAAGATTATGATTATGTTTTTGCAGGAGAAAATTTAGCCAAAAATTTTAATGATTCTGATGATGTTGTTGATGCTTGGTTTAATTCTCCTTCGCATAGAGAAAATTTGTTAGGTAAAAACTACGATGAAGTAGGTTTTGCTGTTGTAAATGGCACTCTAAACGGGTATGAAACAACACTAGTGGTACAAATGTTTGGTAGACCTAGGGATGTTTCTGCTATAGCTACTGTAGACGCTCAAGAGCGTTTATTAGCTTCATTAGGCGGTGCTTCTACAGTTGCAACTTCCAATTCTGTAGCTAAAGTAGTTTCGCCTTCTGTTAATGCCTCTTCTTATACATCTGATGATATTACTCCTGTAGATGTAAATAGTCTCTCTACAATGCTTGCTGTAGGGTTTGCCTTGTTTTTATTAATTCTTTTGGCTGTAGATATATGGTATTCCAAGATTCATACTATACCTAAATTCACTGGACACTCTTTTGCACATTTACTATTTTTGATAACAGTAATTATAAGTATATTGTTTGTGATTAAACCTGGAGCTATTTTATGAGCCCTCTTAGATCTAAAAATCAAACTGATACTCATTTAACACACTACTTAGTCCTACTTGTGACACTTGTAGTGTTTATTGTTTTGTTTTTTTATTTTAACTACAACAGACTATTACAAGTGGTAATAGCGGCACTGTTAGCCTCTTTTTATTCGTCATGGGGAATTGTGCATCATTATTATGAAGATCGCCTAACTAATCTTATTTTTTTAGAATATGTTATGTTTGGTATTGTGATGTTTTTGGTTCTTTTAGTTTCTATTATCTTCTAGTTTGCGTTATACTGTTTTAGCTATGAAATTCCTAATTTGTGTAGCTTCCTATAACGAAAAAGAGAATATTTCTAAATTAATTCCATTACTTGATGCCCAGTTTAAGAAGTTTCCTAAACATGCTTTTACGGTGCTTGTAATCGATGGTAATTCCCCAGATGGAACAGGAGCTGAAGTATTAAGACTTGCTAAGACATACAAATTTTTAAAACTGCTTCCCGAAAAAGAAAAAGCGGGGCTTGGTGCGGCTTACATGTTTGGTTTTGCTACTGCTATGGAGGAATATTCTCCAGATTATATATTTGAGATGGATGCTGATATGCAGCATGATCCAAAGGATTTGGGTAAGTTTATAAAAGCAATAGAAGGTGGTGCTGATTATGTTATAGGTTCTCGTTTTGTGAAAGATGGTAGCATCCCTAAAAAATGGGGTTTATATCGCAAGTCATTAAGTATTGGTGGTAGTTACTTTGCAAAAATATGTTTATGGATTTTTGCAGTTAATGATTTTACTTCTGGTTATAAGGCTACTCGTGTAAAAGGATATTTAGACAAAGTAGACTTAAACACAATAAGATCC
>JAGQNX010000073.1 GCA_020427865.1 candidate division WWE3 bacterium | reverse complement strand
CTTGGTATGACAATGAATGGGGTTATAGTAGCCGCCTTGTAGAGTTAGCCGTCCACGCTTGTAGTTAATCTTTCGAAAATTTTTTTGAATATTCCTGATATAATGCTTTTTGCCTATGAGCGCAGAGCTATTTAATACAGTAGAATCTCCAGAACCTACCCAAGCATATAGTCACGTTGCTAGATTTGTACACAATGTGTGGGAACACCCTTTGGTAACGCCAGATTTAGTTGAATTTAGAGCAGAAGCATTAAGTGCTGCCCAAGACTGTTTAGGTGTGTTGCCCGAGACGCATGGGGTTTTTGCACTTATAGCTGGCTCTACTATTTGGGGGCATTCAGACCAAGCCTCTGACTATGATATATTTGTTGTTAGTAGTCGTCCCGACGCCGTTGAGCCTGTAAAAGATACAGCCCCCTACACTCATTTAAATAGAGTGATAGATCTTACAGTAGATTACTGTCCTCCAGTTTATGGTATGAACGAACTAAATAACTGCATAGGAGTTCCTTTGTTATATACTCCAGACCAATTTATCGTGGGAGATTTAGTCTATGCTAGGTGGCTTCGCCAATGTATTGTTGCAAATTGTACAAAAGCAACTTGGGCAAAACCTATAAACGAGTTTTTTAAATACCATGTCGCCAAATGGCCGTATCAAGATGGCACATACGATAAACGCTGGTATAGATTTAAGAGAATGTTAGATCACTCTTCTATTAAGTTTAAAAATCCAAATTGGAAAAACGACTTTGCTCAGGCTTTAGATAAAATAAACTTACCTGATCTAGATGTTTATAGAATGGCTCTAGAGCATAGTCAGGGTGCTTTGGAATTGTGATCTTGCCTTATTATACTATAATAGAGGTATGGAAAACGAAAATAATGTACCCGATAATTTTAATATTGAGGGCCACAATCCTGACTTGCAAAATGAAATAGGGCCTCCCGTGCCCACAATTAGATCCATTCACAAAACTAAGTATGCACCTGCTTCGTTTGAAGCTGGTGTACATGATATGGCTTCTATTCAAGCTGGAAATCCTGATGTCAAAATCGCCTATGAGACTCCAGATGAAAAAGAGGAACGAGACCGTCAATTAAAAAAAGGTCTCCGTGATTTCGGACAAGGTTAATTTAGGCTATACTAAAAATATATGCCCAAGCAAAAAAGAGCACTTGTAAGATGCGACTTAGACGTACCATTAACTCAAACTGTTAATGAAGGTACTAAAATTGCTGACACTTTTAGGTTAGATCATGCCCTACCCACATTAGAGCTTTTAATTAAAAACAACTATACTCCTGTGATTTGTGGTCATATGGGAAGACCAAAAGGTGTCCCTAGTCCCGAATTAAGCACTCAAAATCTACGACCTTATTTTGATTTACATCTAGGGGTAAACAATTACGAACTTTTAGAAAATCTGCGATTTGATCCTCGCGAAGAACAAAATGATTCTGTATATGCCGAACAATTAGCTTTTTCTACGAATGCCCACATTTATGTAAATGAATCTTTTGCTACCTCTCATCGCGCCCATGCGTCTATGGACGCCATTACAAAATATCTCCCAAGCTATGCAGGTTTGCAGTTAGTTAAAGAGGTTGAAACACTGCTTTTTGTGATTAAAAATCCTGCACGACCTCTTGTTTCTGTTATTGGAGGTGCCAAATTAGAATCTAAAGGTCCTGCGGTAAGCAAATTTTTAGAAGTATCAGATACTGTACTTTTAGGTGGTCGTCTTGGTTTAGAAATAGAGGCAAAACGAGAAGATATTATTTCCAACCTAGTTATCCCTACTGATTATGCACGTGCACAAAAAGATATTGGTCCTGAAACTACACAAACTTATTCTAAAATTTTATCTCAGGCAAAAACTGTAATTTGGGCAGGTCCATTAGGCGTTTTTGAAGAAGACGAATTTTTAAAATCCACTGCACAACTAGCTAAATTAGTTACTTCCAACAAAAATTGTTATAGCTTAGTGGGTGGGGGTGACAGTATTGCTGCAATGTCTAAGGTTGGTGTTTTAGATAAATTTTCGTTTGTGTCTACAGGAGGCGGTGCTATGTTAGAATTTTTAATAGATGAATCACTGCCCGCACTTGAGTCGTTAGAGTATACGCCTACAAATGGATTTCCTAACACTCTTGTAAAATTGCTTGAATAAGCCATTGTTGTGCTTTGTACAAAACTGCTATAGACTGCAGGCATAATTTTAGCTTTGTTTAAAGCAATCAAAAAAAATTTAGAAAGTTTAAATATGAAACTAGCTGTCGTAGCGGGTGGTGCTGGATTTTTAGGTAGCCACTTATGTGATTTATTAATAAAGGAAGGTCATAAAGTTGTTTGTATAGACAATCTTATGACAGGGCACAAAAAGAACATTGAACATCTTTTAGACCACGAGCATTTTACCTTTTTAAACCACGATATTATTAACCCAATTAACCTTGATAACTACGTAATTCATCATATTTATAATCTTGCATGTCCTGCTTCTCCTGTACATTACCAAGATAATCCTGTTAGAACCATAAAAGCCAACACATTAGGTGTGGTTAATATGTTAGGTTTAGCACGTAAGCATAAAGCACGCATTTTGCAGGCATCTACCTCTGAGGTATATGGAGACCCTCTAGAGCACCCTCAAACAGAAGAGTATAGAGGTAATGTAAGTATAACGGGTCCCCGTGCTTGTTATGACGAGGGTAAGCGTGTTGCCGAAACCCTCTTTTGCGACTACAAGCGTATGCATAATCTAGAAATTCGTATAATGCGTATTTTTAATACTTATGGCCCGCGTATGGCAGAACATGATGGTCGTGTTGTTTCTAATTTTATAGTACAAGCACTCAAAAATGAGCCTATCACAATTTATGGTGATGGTAGTCAAACACGCTCTTTTTGCTATGTGTCTGATTTAATAGATGGTATGTACAAACTCATGAACCATGATAGTTTTGAAGGACCTGTAAACATAGGTAATCCTGACGAATTTACAATAAAAGAGCTTGCCGACTTAGTTGTACAAAAAACAGGTTCTAAGTCACTAGTAACTTATAATGGCTTGCCACAAGACGACCCTAAAAAGCGTAAACCAAATATTAGTTTAGCTAAAGAAAAACTTGAGTGGGAACCCAAAGTTAAACTTGCCGAGGGTTTAGATTCTACAATCGAATACTTTAAAACTATTTGCTGTTAATCTGGTAAGTACTTTCTTTAAGTTAAATATACTTTTTAGGCTATTTTGCCTGTATTTAGGTTATAATAGCTGGTATGTCGAAGTCACTGGTTGTTAGTTTTCCAGAAAAATGTATTGGCTGTGAGTTGTGTGTAATGGAAGTCCAACGACAATTAAATAAAATTGGCCTAAATGGGTCCCCAATTAGGGTATTTAGAAACGGTACCAAATTTACTGTAAAAGTAGATATTACTGATTCTAATATTGACCTCTCTAAAATCCGCGAAGTTTGCCCGACTCAAGTATTTACTATTCAAGAAAGTGTGTTAGATGGACTTGTTGAGTAATAAGCCTCACATAGAATCAATATCAGACACTTCTTTAAATGTTCTTGTTATTGATTTAGCACGTCGTAGCTTTGAGCGTAAAACGTTTTCCGAACTTCATCCATATGTTGGAGGTATAGGTACTGGAGCAAAACTCTTTTCTATCTATAAAACTTACGATCCTCTAATATTTTCCATCGGACCTTTAAATGGGTTTTTTCCCTATGCGTCTAAAACCTCTATAGTTTTGCAACATAATAATATTTTAGAAGACCTTTACTTGGGTGGTGCGCTTTCTTTTAAACTTCAATTTCTTGGAGTTAACAGTGTTGTATTTTTAGGTCAGTCTGTACATCCCCTTGCTATAGAAATCACACAAGAAGATGTCAAATTTTATCCAGCATCTATTGACCTAAATTCTTTAGGCTTACCTGGAAAAAGTTCCTACTTAAATTTGGGACGCCAAGGAGTAACACTAGACAATTATTTTACAGCTCCAGAGGGGTATTTAGAGAAAAAGTTTTCAGAAAAAAATCTTAGATCCTTAGTCTTTACCGGAAACAAGGTTTATACCATAACCCGCCCCGAAAAGTATTACGAACTATATAAAACACTTTTAGACAAAGCCCCCGAGGTAACCGTTACTCCTTCACTAAATCCTTCTTGTTCGGGTTGCCCTTTGGGTTGTGCAGATTCTCGTGTAGGTGAAATTGGCGGAGCTTTGCTTACTCATACCTTAGTTGCATGTAATTTTGCACGCAACATTTATAGCGACATTGGTACTGTTTTTTCTTGCTTAGATGTTTTAGGATATAGATACACTCACGAAGAGCTAGAAAATGTTTCCTATAAAATTTCTACTCTAATTAGAGAGCTTAATACTTCTTTACAAAAATAATATGAACAAACTTTTAGTTGCCAACTGGAAACAAAATATGACCCTGTCGGGCTTACGTTTATGGTTAACCGATTTTTCTACTCTTTTAGAAACTAAGGGTTATTTTAAAAATGTAGATATACTTCTTGCTCCAAGCTTTCCCTATTTTTCTGAGATTGTTCCAATAACTGTTGCAAACACAAATACATATATTTGTGCACAAAATGTTTCTGAGTTTAATGGAGGATCTCATACGGGTGATATTTCTGCTACTCAGTTAGCTGATTATGTAAAATATTGCATAGTTAACCATACCGAAACCAATACAGCCCCAGTAAGTATTAAATCTCGAATAGAAAATCTGGTACAAGCCCAAATTACGCCAATTGTATGTTTTGTGGATGCCCCTTCTAAAATCGCAGCCATGCCTGCATGTTTATACGCTTGGGAAGACCCCAATAACATTTCTTCTGGTGGGGAATTTAAGCATCCTGACTATTCTACTGTGCATGAAAAAATAGCTGAATTTAGTTCGATGTTAGAATGTGATATTTTATATGGTGGTTCTGTAAATAAAAGTAATGCAACGGAACTTGCTAATATTCCAAACGTTGCAGGGTTTTTGGTAGGACATGCCAGTTTAGACCCCGAACACTTTTATGCTTTAGGCAGCACCCTAGATTCCTAATTTTTATGAATATGATAAACTCTAAAAACCTATGAACTACTCATATATGGACGATAGTTACAGTAAAAAATATGGCTACTCTGCGTTGAAAAACTCCGATGTTTCTGATAATAAACGTGTAAATAGTGATATGTCTAAAAAAGGTTATAGCAAAATAATTGTAATAACTGTGATTTTATTTGTATTGCTTTGCGTTGTTTGGTTTTCTAGTGAAACTTTAAAGTCATTGTTTAATCCTGTTTCTGTAGCTCAAGAATTTAGTACGTCTCAATTAAGTACTACAGATGGTAGAGTTAACGTTTTGCTTTTAGGGTCTGACAAACGTACAGTTCCTTTAGGTTCTAACGAACTTACCGACACAATATTAGTTGCATCTATAGATGTTCATTCAGGTGATGCTGTACTTATTTCTTTACCTCGAGATTTATGGGTAACTCACCCAAACAATTACGAATCCAAAGTAAATGCCGTTTATGCTCTTAGTGGGGTTGATGCCTTAAGTCATGTATTAGAAGATGTTTTAGGTCTTAAAGTTCATTATTATGCTGTGATTAATTTTGATCTATTTACTAAAGTTATAGACGAAATGGGAGGACTAGACATAAATGTTGAACGTAGTTTTACTGATTCTTTATATCCTATCGCAGGTAAAGAAGATGCACCCGTAGAGTCAGACCGTTACGAAACAGTACATTTTAATGCCGGTGTTCAAAAAATGGATGGTGCCACCGCTCTTAAATATGTACGTTCTCGAAAAGGGGATAATGGTGAGGGTACAGATTTTGCACGTGCTAAACGCCAACAAAATGTTATATCTGCATTAAAAACCAAAGCTTTTTCTATGAGAACTGTTTTTGACCCAACAAAGGTTATTGGCTTATATAAAACATATTCCGAAAATGTAGATACCAATGTAGATATATTAGCCGCTCAAGGGTTTTTAGCACTTTCTCAAAACGTAGAACCTGGATCTATTAAATCTATTGTGTTAGATGATAGAAGTTCTTCTAGTGAAGGCGGTTTATTATATGCTCCTGAAGACACTACGCTATATGGTGGTGCTTATGTATTAGTACCTAGATCAGGTGATTATTCCCAATTAAGAGCTTATGTACAACGCTTTTTATTTGGAGAATAACTTGTGATATTAATCTTACACGGTGAAAATTATTCTAAATCTCGAGAAATCTTATTACAACTTCGCACAAAGTTAAATAACCCCCCTAAAATTGAAATTGATATTACACAGGCGCACTCATCTAACTTTGCTCAAACATTAGCAAGCCAAGATATTTTTTTTACTAGCCCTTTAGTTGTGTTAGATGTATCTAGTCTAGGTAGGTCAAACCCTACAGAATTTATAACAGCAATAGACTCTATGCCCTCTTCTTCTAATTTAGTAATACTTACAGATAAAACACTAACTGCTGCTAATGCTTTTATTAAAGCTTCTAAAGGTTGGGGTGCCAAAGTTGTAAAGTCAGATGTTACTGCAAGTTCTAATATTTTTAAATTTGTAGATAATGTGTTTAATTTGCAGCGAACCAAAGCTTATACCGAATATGCAAATCTTATTGCCGAATCTAATGATCCCTTTTACTTATTCTCCATGCTACAGTTTGGACTGCGTAATTTAGTATATGCTAAATTTAAGGCACCACATTTTATAAGCAGTGCAAATTTTACAACTCAAAAAGCTATTACCCAATCAGAAAAGTTTAGTGCTGACTCCTTAATAGAACTGTATGACACTTTTTATACTCTAGATATGCAGCTTAAAACCGGTTTAGTACTATCCGATGTTGTAGTTCCTTATGCTATAGAGAAAGTCATTTCTAAAGCTACATCTTAAACTAATTATCTTGCACCATTTATTTTGTTACTATTAATATAGTCATGCCCGATTATTTTACACCTACCAAATACGTAAAAGACTATTCTAGAGACCCTTTCTTTAAGTCTGTAGATTATGGGTCTTATTTTAGAGCAAAAGTTTTACCTTTTACTTTCTTAAGCTTAGGGGGTGCTATTTTGGTTTCGCAAGTTGTATTACCTTTAACATACTTATCGGTTACTGATAATTTTCCTACTTATGTTTCGTCTACTGCTTTTGGAAAAGCGTCTGGTCTTAGTGAGTTTGAATTCGACGAACTAAATAAAGGTTTAGGTGAAACAAATGGTGTAGTTGCAGGTGTAAATTCTAATACGCCCCAGACTTTTACAATAACGATTCCAAAACTTGGCATCAAAGAGGCTGTTGTGCATACAAATTCTTCCTCTCTTAACCCCGAAGGTTATATAGGACACTACCCTGGAACTTCGACCCCAGATTTACCAGGTACTGCCTTTTTATATGGTCATTCTGCATTACCTGTTTTTTATAATCCCAAAAATTATAAAACAATATTTTCTACTTTAAACCAACTCAACGCAGGAGATGAGTTTACTGTTAATTATAATAATAAGGATTATGTCTATAAGGTAGAAAAAACCGAAATTAAGGCAGTAACGGATATTGATCCTCTTGCAAAAGTATCCCAAGATTATCTTAATAAGTCTGATCTTATTTTAATGACCTGTTGGCCTGCAGGGAGCAAATCCAAAAGGCTACTTGTAAGTACTACTCAAGTAAACTAAATTCATACTGTAGTTATTCAACACCAATAAAGTATTTGAAAGATCTTTTGAAAAGTTTTTTGTTGAGGTTTATAAACTGGATTAGCGTCTTGTACGTTTTTCGAATTTAGCCAAGGTTCTCTTAGCTTGTGTCGTATACATATATGCTGCGAATGCTATAAAGGATAGGCTAAGTACGAGTCCTTTAGTTATTTCTTCGCTACCTGTATTTGGTACAGTACTTTGTTTGGAATCTTGACCTGCTAAAACATCACCTTTTTCTTTAGTATCAGTGTTAGATGTGTTTATATTACCTACTTTAGGTTGTGAAGAAGTGTCTTCTACTTTAGCAACAGTATTAGGAGTCTCAGGTGTCTTTTCGCTTTTTGCGCCCATTACTTGTTTTTTGGTTTCTTCTTGTAATTCTTCGCCCGTAGCTTGTGTCTTTTGTGTAGATTCTATTACATCTTTCTTTTCTTCTTCTACCGATTTAGTATTATTTTGTTCTGTTACATCTTTGGATTCTTGAGATTTAGTTAAATTCGAAAACGTTTCTTGTGCTTTTGCTTTATCTTCCTTAGTAACCTCTGTGTTAGTATTTTGTACACCTGCAACTTGTTTATTTGTAGTTTGTTCTTTAGGATTTGTAGTGGCACTTATAGGAGTTTGCATGCTTTTTGATGTAGGAGCTTCTTCTCCATTTACTACAATCACATACAAAGTTGCAAAAACAGCAACAGATGCAACTATTGTTCCTATTAGTATTTTAGTATCGTTTTTATTTTCCATAAGGCAGGTAATAATATTCTAGTTTTATTCTTTATTAATTTCCACTAGAAATTCTTGGTCAATTGTACCATTAATTGGTACTGTAGATTCAATACTTTTTCTTTCTGATACATCTGCTAAATTTGTTATTCCTCCCAGTATCATCCAAACTATAATTGTAAAGATTGTAGCTAAGATTATTAATATTAAATCCTTCATTAGTTTGTGCCTCCATAGTTATAAATTTTTGAAGACATATTTATCTCATTTTGTTGAGTTCCTAGCTTTATCTTAATAGAATCGACTACTGTAGTTCTTTTCAAATCTTCTACACTTTTTACTAGGTCAGCTAGATTATCAATATCATCTCTTTTTAATATTTTGGTTTGTAGCGTAATAACACCTCCAACATTTTCTGGAGATGCATAAAGTTGTTTTAGTAAATATTTATCGTCCGAAATATTAATTGCAAGTTCTACCAAATATTTATCAATGTCTGTACTGGTTGGGACCACTTTATCTAAGCTTGAAAGATAAGGTTCTGCTTCTTTTAATTGCTTTTCGTGCTTGGTCAAGTCATCTAAACGCTGACGTAGATTAACTTTGGCAACACTTAGTTCCTTTGAATATGCTTGTTTTTCTTTTATTTCTTTCCATGTTGGGTTTATTCCAAAAAAGCCAAATATTAAAAGCATAAACATTGTTAAACTAACAAATACCGACACATGACGCGTGGGATCCAGCTCTACTTCTCTTTTGTACGCAATGTTTAGTCGTTCTAATAGTTCAGAATCAGTAATGTTTTTATTT
>JAGQNX010000072.1 GCA_020427865.1 candidate division WWE3 bacterium | reverse complement strand
TTGGATGTTGGACTGGTAATTTAGGGGTAGCGCTGATTGAAGAAAAGAAGTGTGTTGTTGATGGTATGGATATTTCTTCTGAAGGCTTAAAACAGGCAAAATCCCGAGGTTATCGAAACACGTATTTAGTAAATTTAAATGCAGAAAAAATAAAAATAGATTCTGTGGTTGAAAAATATGACTTTATATTATTTGCAGATGTATTAGAACATCTTATTAATCCCGAGCTAGTCTTGGAGCTTGTTAGGCCTTTATTACGTCCTAAAGGTCGCATAATAGTATCATTACCAAATGTGGCATTTGGACTAAATAGGTTTAATTTGTTATTAGGGCGTTGGAATTACACCGAATTTGGTACTTTAGATAAAACGCATCTTAAGTTTTTTACAATAACTACAGGAAAGAATTTACTCTTACGGGTTGGTTATAAATTAATCAAAGTAACTCCATATAACCAATTTGGTTTTTTACGGCACTTAAACTTTTTAAATAAGATCTGTCCTGGGTTTTTTAGTTATCAATTTATGTTGGTGGCTAGTAAAGATTAACAACATATTTAGCGATTAGTCCTATAATCTTATAAATAATGTTGTTAGTATAATAAGAACATGTCAAATAATAAGGCTTCGCTTACAATTGCTATAACAGTATATAAACGCCCAGGCCCTTTATTAACTTTACTAGATTCTATAATTGCTCAAAATGATGACACCTTTGATATATTAGTTTCAGATGACCACTCCGAGGATAATTTAGCTGAGCTAATTATTCCGTATAAAAAAAAGCTTACGAGACTTACATACCACTATAATAAAAAAAACTTAGGATTTGCCGAGAATGTTGCTCAAACTTACACTATGGCTAAAACACGCTATGTATGGTTTATGTGCGATGACGATGTGCTGTTACCTGGTGCAATCAAAGCTGTTCAAAACAGTTTACAAGAGCATGAACCTGTAGTTGCTATGTTTAACCATATGCATGAAAGTCCTTATGGCATAGAATTTAGTGCTGGAGTTACGCAGGACACCATTTATAATAATCTATCCGAACTAAAAGATTATCAACCATTTATGCGCACCATGTTTTTAAGTACGCTGGTTGTAGAAAAACGTTTGCCTATTGACCCAATTACATCTCACCCAGAATATAAAGACAATGTTTACACACAGCTTACTCTAGCTATGCTGTTGTTAGACGACAAGTTTAAACTTGCCGAATTTAAATATCCTGTTCTTAAAAGAAATGTAGGTTACAAATATGGAGACTTTTTTAAATTTATACTTATTGACCAGCTTAAAGCAGTTGATTTACTTCCCTCTAAATTTGATACAACTAAAGTGGTAGCTTGGTTTAAGCGTGATATATTCACATCTGTACAGCTTTATTTTTCACAAAAATTAGGCGTGTATGCTTATACAAAACCCCCAACGTACCACACTATTAAATTATTGTGGAAGTATTATGGCATTTACTGTTTTGTGTTTATAGCTATGATTTTTGTTTATCATTTAGTCCCCGCTTTTGTATTTAAGTGGTATTACAAAAAACAGTTAATTGCTTTACATGGTGAGCAGAAGGCTATTCAAATATACAACCGTAACATAAATCGTGCATATAAGGACAGTCGTTCTGCAGGTTTTACAGCATATAGGTAATTGAATATGAAATATTATTTATTTTCTGTTTTTATAGCAGTTGTTTTAGTTTTTATTTCTTATAATTCAGTGCCCCATGATTCTTTTTTATTTGTACACGATGAGTATTTACATCTAGATTTTTGCCATACCTACAATGATATGTTTGCGGTAATGTTTCGAGATTTTGGTACGAGTAATCTTTCGTTGTTTTCACTTAGATTCTTTGATTTGCTTTATTTTCTTACAGCATATTCGATAGTGTCTAGCGTCTATTGGGTTCAAGTTATTCTATTGTTGTTAAAATTTATCTTACTCACAACGGTCCCCTATTTTGGGTTTAAACGACTTTCTAAAATACTTTCTCCCAAACAGGACTTGTTAGTAATTTATTTAGTTTCTCTATTTTATGCCTTAAATACCTTTACCGTAATTTATTTAAACGGTAATGCTTTTCAATTGACCCCTCTTATTAGTTTTGTACTTGCACCTTTAGCCTTTTATTTAGTTTATAAAGTGCTATTTACTAAATCACCCTTATATATGTTTGCGGGCACTGTTCTCGTACTATATGCAATGTCTTTTTATTTAGTTTTTCTAGTGGTATTTTTTTTATTTGTTGGTGTTTATGCTTTGTTACAACTTTTACCTTCTCCACGTCCCCCTGTTTTGCCTATTCTAAAACGAGGTTTAATATTGAGTGCCCTTTATTTGCCGTATTTACTTTTGTATGCTCTAGTGCTTTATTCTACAATTATTGTGCCTTCAAATACTGCTTCCTCTTCCGGAGGAGACACCTACAATAGTTTAAAGGGTGGATTTGTAACCCCCCTTTTAATGCTATATTCTTGGGGAATATATAACATTTGGT
>JAGQNX010000071.1 GCA_020427865.1 candidate division WWE3 bacterium | reverse complement strand
TTAATACAACATTGCTTCCTTCCGTTACACCATGGCTGAAACCTTTATTTACTATGATAGTTTGCCCTGTTTGATCTAGAGGATTTCCTAACACATCTGCAAGAAGAAGTTCTTTATCTAACTCCCCTGACGCTTTTAAGGCTAGTTGGGTTTTTAAGATGATATTTTCGTCTTCATATAGGCGTGCCGTCAGTAACTTAGACTTTAAGTCTAAATTATCTTTCACTAGTTTTACATTTTCACTTCTAATAGAGCTAAGGGTGTTAAAAAAGACAAACATTTCCTTTATATAAAATGCGGGATGTCGAGCTTGAGAATGTAGATTACCAAAAACGAATATAAAACTGTCACGAATTGGATTTAAAAGGCTAAAGTAACCTAGAATAAAAATTAATGCGCTAATTACTAATAATCTCACATATATATTTTAACACTGAGACCAATAGTATTAAGTTAAGAAACACGAACTTTTTTGAGTAATTCCAAGTCATCTAGTACAATACCGCACCCTCTAACCACACATGTTAAAGAATCTTTTGCACGATGGACAGGCACATTTAACTCTTTAGACATTAATGCATCTAGATTTTTAAGCTTTGAAGTTCCACCGGCTAAAGTTATACCATTACTTAGTATATCAGGCACAAGTTCGGCAGGCGTTTCATAAATGGTGTCTTTTACAGCATCTATTATAGTATATATGGGTTCTTTTAAGGCTTCTCTAATTTCCCCTGCGGATACAGCAACCGATTTAGGCAATCCTGTCTTAAGATCACGACCTCTAAAATAAATTTCTAAATCGTATTCGTTAGCAAAGGCCATCGCACTACCCGCTGTAAATTTTATGTCTTCTGCGGAACGCTCCCCCAATAAGAGATTATATTTTGCACGAGCATAATTGACGATTGCTTTATCTAACTCGTCCCCTGCAAGTTTTAAAGACTTACTTATAACTATACCACCCAAAGAAATGACAGCAATTTCTGTAGTACCTCCACCCATATCAACTATTAAATTTCCCCTAGGTTCTTGTACGGGTAACCCAGCACCAATTGCAGCTGCCATAGGTTCTTCTATTAAATAAGCTTCGCGTGCCCCAGCATTACGGGCAGCATCTAGCACTGCTTTTCGCTCAACCGAAGTTACACTGCTTGGAATCCCCAACACAACCCGAGGCCTTGGTATCTTAGGAAACCTAGAGGGCACATCGTGTACGGACTTGATAAAGTACTCCAGCATTTTTTCAGCTACATAAAAATCTGAAATTACACCCTCACGCAGTGGTCTTATAGCTTCAATCATACGAGGAGTTTTACCTAACATTCGTTTAGCTTCGCTGCCAACAGCTAATACCTCTCTGGTTTTCTTATTTATGGTGACAACACTGGGCTCTCGGACTAATATGCCCTTACCCTTTACGTATACAAGAGTGTTAGCTGTTCCCAAATCTATTCCTATATCATGGGAAAAATACCCTAAAATGCGATTAATCATTGCAGGTGGAGTTTATCATAAATATAACTAAATAAATCACCTAAGATGCTACTACAACTCCGCCAACACAGGCATGTTAAAATATATGTAGTGGCAGTTAGAGAAATTATAGAAATTCCAAATCCCCTATTAACTACTAACACAGCAAAAGTTGTGGAGTTTAATGCTGAAACCAAGCAAATAGCACAAGATTTAATTGACACAGTTCTACATGCATCAGATCCAGCAGGAGCGGGATTAGCGGCACCACAAATTGGAATACCTTTGCGAATGTGTGTAGTACGTAAATTTAAACCTAACCCTAATGATCCCGCAAACACCGATAGTGAACTATCTAAAGAAATCATTTTAATAAACCCTCAGATAACAAGTTATTCAAATTCGGAAGATATACGCTGGGAGGGCTGTTTAAGTATTCCAGATACATATGGCAAAGTAAAAAGGGCAAAACAAATTACAGTAAAAGCACAAGACATAAATGGCGATGAAATAAAGCTAAAAGCTGCTGGATTCTTCGCACGAATAATACAACATGAGATAGACCATTTAGACGGAATACTTTTCACAAGTAAGACTATAGGGTCTACAGTAACAGATGCAGAATTAGAAAAAATATTGGCACTACAATCAGCAGATGAAGCAATTCAAAAACATATAATTACAGAAGGATAAGCATGAGTAAAAATCAGAACGTAGCTTTTTTTGGTACATCGGATAGATCGATACCTATTCTCAACGCCTTAAAGGAAAATTTTAACTTAGCACTAGTTGTCACTAAAGCTAATAGAAAAGTAGGACGTAAACAAACCCTAACAGAAGTAGCAGTTAAAACTTGGGCAAAAGTAAATAAAGTAACATACCTAGAAATTAAAAGTATTAAAGAAAGTAGAGATGACATCATTAAACTACTTACGGATAAAGAAGTTGCTATAGGTGTTGTTGCGGATTTTAGCTTTATGATACCAAGAGTAATAATAGATACACCTACTTATAAATTGATAAATATACATTTTTCACTATTACCTAAATATAGAGGTGCCAGCCCTGTTCAGCATGCTATTTTAAACGGAGAAACTACTACAGGTATTACATACTACATAATGGATAAGGGCATGGATACGGGTAATATACTTACTCTCGAGCCGTACGAGATCAATCAAAATGTCAAATCAGGAGAATTATATAAATTAATGTTTGAACATGCGGCAGAGATATTACCAACCGTTTTAGAAAACTATATGTCAGGTGAATTAGTGCCGAAAGGGCAAGATGAAAGTAACGCCACATATTGCTATTCAAAAACCAATCCAACTACAACACACATAGAAAAAGAAGACGCTAAAATTGATTGGAGCCTATCCCCTATTCAAATACACAATCATATTAGAGCGTACAATCCATGGCCCATTGCGTGGACTACATTAGGAGAAATACCATTTATATGCTTAAAACCCAGTAAATTATCGCAGACTCAATTAAAAGTAATGGACTCAGAGATTGTAGAAGGAAAATTAGTAATTAAAGAAGTGCAATTACCTGGAAAAAAGCGAACAGATTGGCAAAGTTTTTTGAACGGTTATACAGTAACTAATTGAAATTAGTTTTGGGTAGAAGTTGGTGCTTCTAGTTTAGCAACAGACTTAATTCTTTTAAGACAAGAGGCACATAATTTAACACGAACACGCATACCGTTTATTTCTAACTTTTTGTTTCTAAGATTAGGGTGTTGACGTCTAATTGTACGCCCATTAACACGATTACCTATACCTCTAGGTACATGATTACCCTTAATATAACCTTTTCCACATATTTCACAAATTCTTGCCATAACAATGCAGATTAAAACATTTATGCATTAATGTGTCAATCATAACTATACAACTATACACATAGATTAGGTTTATAATACCTACCACATTTCAATAGATTTCTATACAGCAACGTCGATAGGGCTTGTAGAAATTGACAATATTAACACTAATACTTACTATTATACATATGCTCCAAAACTCACAAGATGCTAAGAAAGCAAAACATAGTACATTTTCTAAAGTATCTGAAACTGTTAGCGAAATTGTAGGGTCCCCGTGGTGGTTTATATTTTCTATTGTGCTAGTCCTTATATGGGCTTTAAGCGGATTCGTAATTGGATTTGGAGAAAATTGGCAATTATGGATTAATACAACCACAACAATACTCACATTTTTAATGATGTCCCTATTACATGCTTCACAAAGTAAATGGGAGAAAAAAATGGAACGCATTCAAACTAAAGAAAAGACTGCCTTAAACGCTATAAAAAGTGAAACAGCACAAATAGTCAACGCTTCTACTACAATAAATACAGACAAACAAAACGACACCGAAAAACTTTCATCTCTACAATAAATCTAGTTTTATATTTTATTTTTTTATATGTTAAAATTCGTAAGCAATAGTGCTACAATCTCTGGGAGTCTGCCGGCGTAGCTCAGTGGGAGAGCGATCCTCTTGTAAGGGATAGGTCGTGAGTTCAATCCTCACCGCCGGCTCCAATATCAAAATGCCAGGATACCGAAGCGGTCAAACGGAGCAGTCTGTAAAACTGTTGGCGCAAGCCTTCGCAGGTTCGAATCCTGCTCCTGGCACCATAAATTAAAACTACATGAATGTAAGCCTGGATAGTTCAGTGGTAGAACGCTTCCATGGTAAGGAAGAGGTCGCGAGTTCAATCCTCGCTCCAGGCTCCATGTATAACAACTTACTTGACTCACCACTGCTATTACATTAAACTCTCACTGATATGGCAAAAAAGAGTAATAGACTATTAGTAGGTTTACAATGTACTGTTTGTGGTGCAGTTAACTATGTTAGTCAAAGAAACAAAGTAAATACAACAGATAAACTTGGTTTAAACAAGTTTTGTAAGGTATGTAGAAAACACTTGCCACATAAAGAAAAACCAAAACTCTAAACACACATTCTTGTGTATTCTCTTATTAAAATCAGTAAAAAATAGTTCTTATTCGAATCTTCTGTTACAATAACCTAGCCTTTAGTGAAGCTATTTAGGGACGTAGCTCAGCTGGTAGAGCATCACCTTGCCAAGGTGAGGGTCGCGGGTTCGA
>JAGQNX010000070.1 GCA_020427865.1 candidate division WWE3 bacterium | reverse complement strand
TATAGCGTAATTTCAGCTGTTAATGTTGTTTTTACTGAGGCTGCAATACAAAGTTTGGGTACTAAATATGAAGCTAAATAATACTATTATAAAACCTATTGTTACTGAAAAAGCTATGTCCTTAAATGAAAAAGAAAATACATATGTATTTGAAGTATCTTTAAGTGCTACAAAGCATTCTGTAGCATCCGAAGTACAGCGTATTTTTAATGTTACTGTGACTGATGTGCGTACTTCAGTTATACCTGGAAAAAAACACAGAATTGGCAAAACACGTAAGTTTACTAGAACTACTAAATATAAAAAAGCTGTAGTAAGTTTAAAAGAAGGGGATAAATTAGATATATATCCCTCTAACTAAGTATGATAAAGAATTATAAACCCACAAGTGCTGGTATAAGACATAGAAAAACCTTGGTTAACAATGTTGATGCTGTTCGTCCATTAAAATCTTTGACCACTCATATAAAAGGTGCAGTTGGTAGAAACAACGGTCGCATATCAATAAGATTTAGACAAGTTGGTCATAGAAAACTTTATAGAATAATTGATTTTAAACGCACAAAATTTGACATACCTGCAAAAGTAATATCTATACAATATGACCCTAACCGTGGTCCTAATATTGCCTTAGTCTCTTATCTTGATGGTGAAAAGAGCTATATACTAGCTCCAGAAGGTTTGAAGGTAGGTATGACAATAATGTCTAGTCAAAATCGTATTGAAGCAATACCTGGGAATACTATGCCTCTTTCTCATATGCCTTTGGGTCAACCTATACACAATATTGAAATTAACCCAGGTGCTGGTGGAAAAGTAGCACGTGGTGCTGGAAATAGTGCTAAAATACTTGCTAAAGACGGTGGCTATGTAAATGTTAAAATGCCAAGTGGTGAGGTTAAGAGATTTAAAGAGGACTGTTTGGCTACTGCAGGTGTATTGTCGAATCAGGATTTACGTAATACTGCTTTAGGAAAAGCTGGTATCTCTAGACATAAAGGGCATCGTCCCCATATAAGAGGTGTTGCTATCGCTAACCCTTCTGATCATCCACACGGTGGCTCTTATAAAGATAATGGTGTTGGTATGCCTTCTCCTAAATCTCCTTGGGGTTGGAAAACTCGCGGTATGAAAACACGTAGTCGCACCTATACCAATAAGTTTATAGTTAAGGATAGAAGAGTAAAATAATATGGCACGTTCACTAAAAAAAGGCCCATATGTTGATCCAAAACTCTTAGTAAAAATAGAGAAACTTTTGGAAAACAATGGTAAAAAAACAATTAAAACTTGGTCTAGAAGATCTACTGTAACTCCAGAAATGGTTGGGTTTACTATGGAAGTTTATAATGGTAAAGTTCATGTGCCTGTTTATGTAACTGAATCTATGGTTGGTCATAAGTTAGGTGAATTTTCTATAACTAGAACATTTAGAGGTCATTCCTCAAAGAAAAAATAATATGAATACTGCGTTAGTATATGCAAAAAGTAAATATGAACACATTGGGCCTAAAAAAGTAGCTGTAATTATGGATCTAGTTCGTGGATTACCTGTAAAAGAAGCTGAGCGTGTACTTTCTTTTCACCCAACAAAAGCTGCAAAACTAATTTTAAAAACGTTAAAGTCTGCTTCTGCTAATGCTTCTCATAATTTAGAATTGAATCCAAATTCTATGTATATTTCACACATTCAAGTTAACCCTGGTCCTATGAGAAAGAGTGGTAGGATTGTTGCTAGAGCAAGATTTAGTCCGATTTTAAAAAGAACTAGTCACATAATAGTTGGTTTAGCGGAGAGGCAGAAATAAATGGCACAGAAGATACACCCTACAGGTTTTAGAATTGGTATTTCTAAAGATTGGAGTACTAAATGGTATGCGGATAAAAAGCAATATGGGAAAAATGTATTGCAAGACCATGTTATTAGAGAATATGTAAAAAACAAATTTGATGTGGCAGGTTTAAAAAACATAGAAATTGCACGTTCCGCGAATGATATTAACTTAACATTGCATGTTTCTAAACCAGGTGTTGTTATTGGTAAAAGTGGTGCTATAGTAGCAGGAGCTAAAAATGATCTTGAAAAATTAACAAGTGCTAAAGTTTCTATTACTGCAGAGCAAGTAAAAGTGCCCGAGATAGAAGCTCAATTGGTTGGTGATTTTATATCTAGGCAGTTACAAAGACGTAAAAATTATAGACGTGTTGTAAATGCTGCATTGCAATCTGCTATGGATAAAGGTGCTTTAGGTATAAAAATTAAGGTATCGGGTTTATTAAGTGGTGGTAACTCTATTGCTCGTTCTGAAACCTTTTCTAAAGGTCCTGTACCTACACAGACTTTACGTGCTGATATTGACTATGCTCAGATTCATTCACAGCAATTATTTGGAACAATAGGAATAAAAGTTTGGATTTATAAAGGCGAGTTAGATTTGTAAAGGAATACTATTATGTTGATGCCAAAAAAAGTAAAGTACAGAACTAAACAACGTGGGACAAATAAAGGTATTGCTACTCGTGGTAGTACTATTGCCTTTGGAGAGTTTGCATTAAAAGTAGAAGATCGTGGTTTATTAACTGCTCGTCAAATTGAATCTGCCAGAAAAGCAATTAGTCACAAAACTAAGAGAAGTGGTAAGGTTTGGATTCGTGTGTTTCCAGATAAACCTATTTCTAAAAAACCTGCTGAAACTCGTATGGGTAGTGGTAAATCACCTGTCGATCATTATGCAGCTGTCATAAAACCAGGTAAAATACTATTCGAGATAGCTGGAGTGTCTGAAGAAATTGCACGTGCCGCATTTAAAAGAGCATCTTATAAGTTGCCATTTAAAACAAGATTTATAAAAAATGACTGAACTAAGAAATAAAACAATAGAAGAGCTGTTACAAATAAAAGCTGAACTTCGTCTAGAAATTGAAGAAGTTTCGAAAAATATAATGAGCCAGAAAGAAAAAAATGTACGTTTATTGGGTAAAAAGAAAAAAGAGCTTGCTCGTTTACTAACAATACTCGGAGAGAAGAGATTTTTAGAAAGTGTTAACAATGCCTAAAAGAATATTAACAGGACAGATAGTGTCTACAAAAATGAATAACGCAGTTATAGTTTTGGTTTCAACTGATAAAAGCCATCCAAGATATGGTAAGCGTATAACTACAACTAAAAGATATCCTGCAAAAGTAACATCTTCTTATGAAGTTGGTGATATGGTTCGTATACAGGAATGCCCTCCTGTAAGTAAAACTATACGCTGGGAAGTTTTAGATAAAGTTACAGGAGGAGCAAACTAATGTTACCCTTTGGTGCTGTATTAGATGTAGCTGATAACTCCGGGGCTAAAAAGCTTAAGCTGATTGGTATACCTGGTGATTCAAAACGAAGATTTGCAAAAATCGGTGATGTAGTTACTGTAGTTGTTAGCGGTGCTTCATCTGTAGGAACAGTTAAAGATCACTCTGTAGTAAAAGCCGTAATTGTTAGAGCTAAGAAAGAAACACGTAGAAAAGATGGTAGCTATGTACGCTTTGATGATAATGCAGCTGTTGTAATAAATAAAAGTCGTGATATGATTGGTACTCGTGTATTTGGTCCGGTTGCACGTGAGCTACGTGATAAAGGATTTTTAAAAGTAGTATCTTTAGCAAAGGAAGTTTGGTAAACAAATATGAAACTACGTGTAGGAGATAAAGTAAAAGTAATAGCAGGTAAAGATCGCGGTAAAGAAGGCTTAATTAAAGCAATAAGCAAAGCCAATAACACCGTGCTTGTTGAAGGTGTTAACTTTGTTAAAAAACATATAAAACCTGGCCCTTTAAATGAACAAGGTGGTATAGTTTCATTTGAAAAACCAATTAATATATCTAATGTTATGTATTTGTCCGAAGAACATTCAAGACCTGTTAGGCTAGGGTTTACTTTTGTTAAAGGTAAGAAAATGCGAAGAATTAAAAAATTAAATGATGTTTTAGAAAAGTAATATGGAAATTAGACTTGCAAATAGATACAAAGAACTAGCGCCAAAACTAATGTCCGACTTAGGTCTAGATAATGTTATGGAAATACCCCGCATTCAAAAAGTAGTAATTAATGCAGGTATAGGTAATATTAAAGATAATAGAGAACATATAGAAGCTTTTGAACATGATCTTTCAGTTATCGCAGGGCAAAAAGTATCTGTTAGAAAAGCTAGATTAAGTGAAGCGGGATTTAATTTGCGTAAAGGTGCCAATGTGGGGTTAACTGTTACTCTTCGTAACCAAAGCATGTGGACATTTTTAGATAAACTTATTAATATAGCGCTACCACGTGTTAGAGATTTTAGCGGTGTTAGTACAACTTCTTTTGATGCTTTTGGTAATTATTCTTTAGGCATTCTTGAACATACTATTTTTCCTGAAGTGAATCCAAATGTGGTAAAGTCTATTCGTGGTTTACAGATTACTGTAGTTGTAAGAGCTAAAAATAGTGCTCATAGTAAAGCATTGCTACAGGAGTTAGGTATGCCTTTTAGAAAGGACTCAAAAATAAATGGCTAAAGTTGCACAAATACAAAAGCATAAAAGAACTGCAAAATTTTCTACAAGAGAATATAACCGTTGTGGTATTTGTGGTAAGCCAAGAGGCTATTTAAGAAAATTTGGAGTCTGTCGTATTTGTTTTCGTGAATTAGCACATCAGGGAAATTTACCCGGTGTTAAAAAGGCTAGTTGGTAATTATATGAGTGTTGATACAATAGCAAACTTTTTAAGTTCAATAAAAAACGCATCCATGTCTGGTAAGGCCAGTATAGAAACCCCTTATTCTAAGATATGTGAATCTATAGCTAAAATAATGGCTGAAAATGGTTATATAGCTGAGGTAAAGGTATTTAAAGAAAAAGATTCAAGTCATAAACAAATCCGTGTAGATTTAGCTTATGATGAGTTTAATAGACCTGCTGTAAGTGATGTATATAGAGTTTCTAAACCGGGACTTAGAATTTATAAAGGTTATAAAGATCTGAAGCTTGTAGCCGGTGGATCGGGGTTGTCTATTATAAGCACCTCGCGTGGGCTTATGAGTTTAAAAGAAGCTCGATATAAAAAACTTGGTGGTGAAGTTGTTTGTAAAGTGTTATAAGATGTCTAGAATTGGGAAAAAAGAAATTCAAATACCATCCGGAGTAACTGTTAGTGTAGAAAACCGTGTTGTTATAGTCACCGGCCCTAAGGGTAAGTTAACACATTCTCTTAGACCTGAAATAAAAGTGGAGGTCCTAGATAACAAAATAGTAACTTCTTTAAGCAAGACTACAAAAGGCTCTACTGCTTTTTGGGGAATGACTCGCGCTATCATTAACAATATGGTTATTGGTGTTACATCTGGCTTTGAAAAAACACTGGAACTTG
>JAGQNX010000069.1 GCA_020427865.1 candidate division WWE3 bacterium | reverse complement strand
CACACAAAGTCAAATGTACGCAATGTTAGAAGGAGGAGCTGAAAACGCAATTATGCAAATTATACGCAATCATAATTATACAGGTGAAAGCTTATCAATAGGTGGGGGAACTGTTACAATTTCTGTAACAGGAACGAGCACAAAAACAATTCAGGTTGTGGCAACAGAAAACAACCATATAAGAAGAATCGAACTAACAGGGGATCTTGTAAACAACACGTTTAATATAACAAATAGAGTAGAATATTAATGAAACAAACTGTCCTAATATTTTTAAATAAGTCTAAGCTAGAAATTAATCTAGCTAGTCAGCCCAAAACTATATCGGTAACTTTGGCGGAGTTAGGTATAGTTAATCAAGAGATAAAAAATGTTGACGAATTTAAAGAAAAATTAAAAAACCTTATAGGAGTTATAGAAACACCGCCTAAAGATATAATATTAATTCTGGATTCTAGCTTCATATACACAAAGGATCTAACACAAGTCACAACTATAGCAAAAGAAGAAACTAGCCAAGCAAAAGAAGATGAAAAAAGAGAACAAATCAGTGCATTTTTAGATTTAATACCATTTAATACGTCTAAACTTACACATAAGATTAATAATACAGAAAAAGGCGAACTCCTTTTAGTAACAAACGGGGAACTCCTACACACAATGAATATCGCTTTTCAAGAACTTGGCTGGGAGATTAAAGCGGCACTACCTGGACTTTTATTAAAAGATCCTCAGCAAGAAGTAAATAACAGCAAACTGGTAACCAGTATAAACTTATTTAACAACGACAGTGTAACTACAGCAATTCAAACAACACCAAATAATAGTCTAAAAACAAAAATATCAATAATACTTGTAACCTTAGTGCTAAGCGGACTAGGTACTGGAGGCTATATGTATGCAAAAACACAAGGATACTTCGTACCAAAAATAAAGGAAGCGGGTGTCGTAAATGAAACACCTAAACCAGAAATGACAAGTATGGAAGTTAAAGAAGAGTTACTAAGAGAAGCACAACAAATCGCAGATGAAGAAGATAAAAAGCAAATAGAAAAATCTAAGGAATTAAAAACAGAACTAAAAGTGCAAATCTTAAATGGAACAAATATAGCAGGAGTTGCAGGAAAAACTGCAAGTGCCTTTATCGAGCTAGGATATGTAGAAAAAAATGTAATAGCAGATAATGCACAAGAAACTTATGAAGTAACAAAGGTGTATGTTAACAATGCTGTAACAGAAGACCTTCTTGAAGAAATTCAAAACATGTTACAACTCACTTTTTCAGATGTAGTAATAGAAAAATTAGAAGATGTTGAGGATATAGATACTAACGCTGACCTAGAATCACATATTATAGTTATAACTGGTAATCAGTTGACAGCAGAACAGCAATCCTAAATAATACTTATATGATAAATAAACTGCCTAAAAACAAAACTGCCCGTGATCAGGGGTTTACATTGATCGAATTATTAGTAGTAATCGGTATATTGACCGTATTACTAGCTATCGTACTTATTGCCATTAACCCAGGAAGACAATTCTCGCAAGCAAACAATACCAAGCGTAGAAGTGATGTTAACGCAATATTAAATGCAGTGCATCAATATTCCGCAGATAATCAGGGTGATTTAAGCACAATTAATGGGGGTTCAGGCACATTGCCTGCTACCGCAACAGATGTAGCTGATTCAGGTGCAGACATATGTGATGCATTGGTTCCAACATACATTGCAGAGTTACCAACAGATCCTACCGATGGTACAGAATTTTCGAGCTGTACAACATACAGTGCAGATTACCAAATCTCTATTGGAGCAGGTAACAGAATAACCGTATCTGCACCAGCAGCTGAACTGGGAGAAACTATTAGCGTAACACGTTAAAGCTTTTTAGGCAGCGTAATAAGACAAGGCCCTTACTTAGGGCCTTGTTTTTTTGTGTAATACAATTGAACAGAACAAAAAATATACTATAATCGTATTACTAAAAGGGCTCCTAGCTCAGCTGGTTAGAGCGCTACATTGACATTGTAGAGGTCACAGGTTCGAGTCCTGTGGAGCCCACCAAACGTACTATAGATACTTTGGATATAGATTTTGATATAATTTAGGCATGACATTACAAGAAATCACAAAATATTTGTATATAGCTTTTTTTGGGTTAATAACAGTTCTATTTGTAGGAGTAGGAATTGAACTATTTGCTACACCACCAGAATGGACAGACCCCTGTGCATATAATGTTATGGGTGATGTCACATATCCCGACAAAGTAATGGCACCAGTTGCGCCTGAACCTGCTATGTTGCAAGTTGAGCCAACTGAAGGCATAATGCAGGAAGATATAGATACTACTGAGTCATATATAGAACCAACAGATACTGATGTAAATCCAATGATAATGATAGACCCAAATCCTACATCTCCAGCATACAACATTAACCCATGTAATTACGATACCTATCAAAAACAGTTCGATAAGCAATACAGTGACTACGAAAAAATAGTGTCAACAAGTGCGCTAATAGCATCTGTAATTTTGTTGGCTTTAGCTTTATTAATAACAAATTCATCGGCATTACTTTCTAATGGGGTAATGTTGGGTAGTGTATTTACGCTAGTTTATTCCATGATACGAGTATCAGGATCTGGAGATTCATTATATAGATTTGGATTGGTAACTGTCGGACTAGCTATAACTCTTGTAATAGGGCTTCTCAAATTTAACAAAGACTAACAAATGTATAAAATACTATTATTCTACAAGTACGTAACTATAGATGATCCCGAAGCCTTTAGAGACAAGCATAAGGAGCTATGCAGTAGTCTTAATTTAAAAGGAAGAATAATAGTAGCAAAAGAAGGAATTAATGGTACGGTAGAAGGTACAGAAAACGATACAACTCAGTATATGCATATAATGAGTGCAGATCCAAGGTTTGCAAATATGCATTTTAAAATAAGCGAAGGTACAGGCAATGCTTTTCCAAAACTTTCGATAAAAGCAAGAGATGAGATAGTAGCACTTAAACTAGGAGATGAAGATTTTGACCCTAATACTACAACTGGAAAATATATATCGGCAGAGGAGTTTCATAAACTAATAAATAGTAATGAAGAATTCTATATTATAGATATGAGAAACGACTACGAACATGATGTTGGACATTTTGAGGGGTCTATACTTCCTAAAATGCGTACATTTAGGGAACTCCCACAATGTCTACCCGAAATAGAACATTTAAAAAACAAAAAAGTTGTAACGGTATGTACTGGAGGAATAAGATGCGAAAAAGCCAGTGGGTATTTGGTACTTAAAGGGTTTAAAGATGTCTCACAATTATATGGAGGTATTGTTACTTACATGGAAACCTACCCAAATCAAGACTTTTTGGGACAACTATACGTGTTTGACGGTAGGGTAGTGATGGGTTTTAACACTGATAGTCAAGAACACACAACAATAGGCAGATGTGAACACTGTAGGGTACATACAAACAATTATATAAATTGTACAAACGATGAATGCCACAAACACTACATATGTTGCGAACAATGCTTAGGTGAAAACGAAAGCATACCTTGTGCAAGTTGTGTAAGTGTACATGTTAACTAGCTTGAGTGCTGTCTATTCTAACTAGAATTCCAATTATTATAAAAATTCTATTACTGTGTTAAAAGTAGATAAAGGCTACTTATTATGATATATTGCACGTCAGCACGCATCTGCGTACATAATGTGTTTATTTGCATAGTGTGTGTATAGGCGTCTTTGATGCTAAGATAAAAATATGGACCATATAAACAAACTAGTAGAAAAAGATTGGACAAAGGGTTTTAAATACCTAGTAATACTATGCTGTGCGGCTTTCGTAATTTACTTACCGTCAAAATACGTCATTACGGTATTATACGAAAACTTTTTTAAATCAGATGTAGAAAAATATATAGACGGTGATTTTGAAGGTTACTTAAGAAAAGATATAGTTGCAGCACAAATTAAAGCTGTACAAGAAGGTAAAACACCTTATCCAGAAGATTT
>JAGQNX010000068.1 GCA_020427865.1 candidate division WWE3 bacterium | reverse complement strand
GCTTAGGGAGCTTTTTGGCATTACAGGCAATTGGAGATTCTCAGAATTTACTTGTGGTTGTACCTAAATTTATGCTGGCATTGTCTGCCTTAATAAGCATGCTCATTATCCCGATTGAATTTATTTTAGTAATGCTAGGTTTTAACGAAGTTGTTTTAGCATTTGCTGTAGCATTTATTACATCTATTGTTGAGATGCTCTTAGTTATAACAGCAGGAGAAATGGCAATCTTTTTACTGCTGGGGTCAAATGTAATAGATGTGATATTTGGTCTATTTTTTGGAGAAGTTTTGCCTCAAATGTTTGGACATATTTCTTATCACAAAGCAATGCCTGCTGTAAGTATGTATAGTGCTATATTTGCACTAGCTACCCTAATAGGTGTACTAGTAGCAAAAAAAGCTTATGAAAAAAACAAACATATATTTGCTACTCTATTATTTATAGTTTTTATAATTGGGGGAAGCTTAGTTTATAATATTGCAATCTTTTTTAACGGCATTGACCCTATGAATCAGCTTATTTCTAGCTATTTAGCAATTTATGAAAATCCAATATATTACATCTTTTGGGGAATAGTAGGGTTGTATATTGCCGTTAAATTTGTTCAAAATCAAAAAGAGAAAGATACTATTTTAGATGAGGTATTAAAATCGTTAGTAGAATTAAAAAACTACTATGAGGGTGCTATATTTACGATTCAAATTGATGCACACTCGTTGCAAAGTCATTTAGGTAAAATAAGTTATTTAGTAAAACACTTAATCGACGCCGAAAAATATCTTGGGGGAGATGGAAAGCTTTCAATAATAATCGAAAATAATATAGTGCCCGATGCTATTACTAAAGAAAATTACCAAAAGATACTTACAGAACTTGCACATAACATTCCACAAGCTAGCCCTACAATACTAACAGACACTCTAGAAAAACTGTTAACCAAAGAATTTGTGGCAGATATTTCGCTAGCAAATAATAGCACTCCGTTACTATTTATTTCTTTACAGTCCACATTAACTCTACAAGACATAGACAATGCGAAAAAACTATTAGAAACAAGTAAACAACTAAACAATGTAATATTTGAAGTAGGATGCTACGATGCAGAAGATAGCACTTTAGAAAAGTTAAACACACTTAACGAAATTCAAACTGATAATGTTACAAAAACAAATTGGGTAAGCATTATAGAACTTGCAGATAACCAAAACATAACTTATATACTAGAGTCTATTTTTGATAGATTTACTGATTATATAAAAGAACTTAACCAAAAATCCAAATAAATATTATCGCCAATAGGTATGTTACAATCCTCAGCATGAATACAATATGCATTCCACAAGAGCGTAATGACGGCGAAACTGCACCGCAAGACAGAGTGTGTGAGCTTTTGACCTGCTTTAGTTACGTATATGATTTACTAGACAGAGATGATAACAATAGAGAAGAACGAGCTAGGCAAGTAGTATATCGGAGACAAGATAATATACAAGAAGTCTGGGAGCATATTAATACTGCAGACACGGAACTATGCATTGTAAGCGAGTGCGAAGGTGGTAACAAACTCAAACACACTAATATGCTATTACGAAGAGAGTGGGCACTTATTAATTTAGAACTAGACGAAACACAAAGAATAGTCGGAGCTACAATCTTTACTATAGAAAACAGTGTGCCAGCAAAGCAGAGCAGAATACACGTAACACATGAGTTAGTGGATATGTTTATGGCGGCCGCTTTAGAAATGGTGCACAAAGGTCATATAAGACACTAAAAGTTTAATTTAGAGAAAAGAAAAAACCACCCTAAGGTGGCTTCTTCAGGCGTCCAAATGAAATAAATCATTTGGACTTTTACTTTATACACAAGAATAAAGTTTGTGTCAACACTTAATCTAATCTAAAACAGAAACTAAGACTAAGACTTCATACGAATTTCATTTGCTTTCATAAACCATAGCCTTTGCTAAACCCATACAACGTCAAATAAAGATAGGCAGTTAAACTAAGTACTAAAAGTATTAAAAATAAGAATAAATATCTCATATAATGAACATGTATCAATACAACAAATGTAAACCTTAAGTATGATTAGACTAAACAAATATCTTGCACAAAAAAATATAGGATCAAGACGCACAATAGATGAAATGATTAAAAATGGAAAAGTCGAGGTTAATGGCAATATTGTTAGCTTGGGAGCTACAATTGACTCACAAAAAGATACAGTAAAAATTAATAATCAAATTATAAATAACATTAATATATCTTACGAATACTATATTTTAAACAAACCTACAAACGTAATATCGGCAGCAGCAGATACTAGAAATAACAAATTAGTAACACACTTGGTACCTAGTAAAAATAGACTGTATCCTGTAGGCCGCCTTGATAAAATGTCTACAGGACTCATACTACTAACAAACGATGGTGAGTTAGCAAATATTTTGACTCATCCAAAATTTCATCTACCAAAAACTTATATTGTTACAACAAACGAAAACATAACACCCGAACAACTAGAAACAATAAGAATGGGAGGTATAAGGATTGAAAATAAAAAAACTTCTAAAACAATTATTATAAAACTAGGACCAAATAAATTTAAAATTACTTTGTTTGAGGGTATAAAAAGGCAAATCCGAGAATCTTGTAAACATGTAGGCCTAACTGTAAAAAAGTTACACAGAATACAAATGGGAGAGATTATTTTGGGAAACATAAAAGAGGGAAGCTACAGACAGTTATCAAAAAACGAACTTATATATTTAAGGTCCTTAAAGGAAACAACCCATAATTGACGTTACGTTTGAAACACAATATTATTAAATAGCAAACTTATAGTTTAGCTTATGATGACACTTAAACTAAGTTAATTTAATAATTTCAACCAGCGAAAGCTGGTTTTTTTGTTTTAAGGAGGTGAAAATATGAATATTTATACTAAATTAGCGGCACTAGCAACAGCAACCGCGGCATTGGCCTTTACGGCAGTTCCAGTCTTTGCGGAAGTCACAACAGTAGTGGTGCATCCAGAAGATATGGCAACAAGCTTTGCAGATGTAGTAGAAAACCCAACATCTTGGTTTTTTTACAACGATGAGACCGATACCATCGACAACTCATTAGGTGCATTTGTATCAGGACCTGCTGTACCACCACTTGGTAACGACAGCGTACAACTTACAGTAGTAGGAACACAACGCAGAAATCTTGCAACTTATCAATTTGCAGGAGTAAAACTTGCAGATGTAACCGAACTTAAGTTTAGTACATACAATACATCTATAGATAATGGAGGCAGTGCAGATAGATCTGCATACCTTAACTTTAACGTAGATTTTAACGGAAGTGATACTTGGCAAAAGAGACTTGCATTTGTACCTAGAGTTAATGGCGTAGTAGTACAAGATAGTTGGCAAGAATGGGATGCACTAAGTGGAGGCACAGCTCTATGGTGGTGGTCAGGCTTTGCAAGCAACGGTAATATGTGGCCAGATGGAAACACAAACGAATACCGCACATGGAATGATCTTGTTACAAGTTTTCCAAACCTTGCAGTTAGAACCACAGATCCATGGCTAGGACTAAGAGTAGGCGAACCGTATGCAGATGGTTATACAGAAAATTTGGATGCATTCAAATTTGGAGTTAATGGAGTAACCACAGTGTTTGACTTCGAAAAAGGAATACCTCTAGTAGGACCCCCAACAGATAAAAATGCATGTAAACTCAATGGATGGGCTTCATTTAACAATCCGGTGTTCAAAAACCAAGGAGAATGTGTAAGTTTTGTTGTAAGCCACAAAGCACAATAAACACCCTAATCTAAACATTAACAGCTCGTTTATACGAGCTGTTTTTGTGTGATATATTTAATGTATGTACAAAAGAAACCTGCTCTTAATTTCTATGTTGTTAATTCTAATGGGGATCGGTGGCTATTATTTATTTACAAAAGAAGTCACAGCCTCTACAAATTTACAAACAAAGCCACTGCATTAATACTAAAATCTCTTAGTAGTAAAACAGAGCCTCCTATATTAAAATCAAAACGTTCTATAAATATGCAAAAAAATAACGACAACACAATTACGATAGCTTTTTCGGTAAAGTCCTTAATAATCTTTTGCACTGCGATATTGATTTTGGTAGGAGCTTTTTTTCTAGGTATATGGAACTCTAAATCAAAAGCAACAAGTGGTTCAAACTTACCAGGTATACAAGTAACAAATGTTGCACCTATTACAGAAGAAGATTGGATAATAGGAAATAGAGACGCAAAAATTGCATTGATAGAGTATTCGGATTTAGAATGCCCATTTTGCCAAAAGTTCCATACCACAGCTCAACAGATTTCGGACGTATATAAAGATGAATTAGTGTGGGTTTATAGACACTTCCCCTTAACACAAATACATCCTAATGCACAAAAGTATGCAGAAGCAACTGAATGTGCGGCTAAACAAGGTGGTAACGATGCTTTTTGGGCAATGTCTAACGCTATTTTTACAAACATAAAAGTAGGACAAGAAAACCTTGGTAAATTGGCACAAGATCTAGGATATAACAAAGAAGCATTAGAATCATGTTTAAGTTTAGGTGAAACTCAATCGCTAGTACAACAAGATCAACAATCTGGGGTACAGATTGGAGTAACTGGAACACCTGGAAATGTTATTTTAAACACAAAAACAGGACAAGCTATATTGCTACCAGGGGCTTTGCCTTTTGAACAAATTAAACAAGCCATTGAGGCAATACTTAAGTAAAAATGTTTAATTTAGATGGATCTCAAATTAACTTATTTATTGCATTGATAGCGGGGATTATAACTTTTTTTGCATCGTGTCTTTTACCGCTTGTCCCAACCTATTTAGCTTATCTAGCAGGACTATCTACAACCAACGACATAAAAAACAAGCAAGTGTTTATAAACGGAGTTCTATTTACTTTAGGTTTTATAATAATATTTGTACTTTTGGGAGCTACTGCAAATTCATTAGGAAGGTTATTGATAGAATACAAAACTTTAATGCAAAAGTTAGGTGGTGGGATGTTAATAATAATGGGCCTATTGATGTTAGAAATTTATACACCTACATTTTTATATAAAGAAAGACGTTTAGATGCTAAAAGTTTTCGTACAAAGTGGCAAAAAGTTAACTCCTTATTAGTAGGATTTACTTTTGGACTTGCATGGACGCCCTGCATAGGTCCGGTGCTAGCTGTTATATTGTTTTGGTCTAGTCAAACTACGAGTTTTTTATATGGAGTAAGTTTACTTTTAGCGTATGGAATTGGGTTAGGAATACCATTTATAATAATAGCCTTGTTTTTTGAAAAACTAGCACCAAGACTAAGAGAATTTAATAGGTTTGGCAATGTACTGCAAAAAGTTGCAGGAGGTATAATAATAATTATGGGTATATTGCTAATATTGGATAAAGTGCAAATAATATCACTTAAAGCATTAGAGCTATTGCAACTATCTTCCATTGCTGTGTAGTAAGCGTATAATACGAATATGAACATAAATAAATTTATTATACCTACAGCTATATTTGTTTTAGGCATTGGAATTTTAATATATGCAACGTTGCAAGATTACAGCCGCGAATCTGATCTTCCAACACCACCACAACCTCAAATACCTATAAAGGATGTCGTAGACATATCATTTGACAGAGAAGAATACAAATTTGGGGAGAAAATTAATGTGTTAGTACAAAACAACGGTAATACGGATATTTACTATGTGCCAAATACATGTGCTGGAGACACCTTTAAAGTATTTTATGCTAATGGAACTGCTTTAAATAGTAGACAAGTAATCTGTGCAATGATTACACAACCTGTAGAACTAAAGGCTGGAGAATCAATTTCAACTGCACTTAATGATTACCAACTTGAACAACTTAAAGCAGGAGAAATATACTATTTAGTCTTTACCTATTCTACAGAGGGTCAATCAGAAACGGACTACATGCTTATAAAACCTCAAGAGGTAATAACAAGAACATTTAGTATAAACTAAATAACTTAATCGCAGGTAGTTCCTAGACCACCAACACATTCTTCTTCGGGAGGTGAACCTCTTTCGGGACAAGTCTCGGAATATATACAGGCATCATCGGTAAGAGCACTAAACTGGCTTTCTAGATTTTCATCTTTAGGACCATAGGATACTAATATACGATCTAAGTCTTTTACTTCGTAGCTTGCATAATTTTCTACAGGAGTTTGGTTTACAAATACCTTTAATCTGTTAGAGTCATCAATACAGTAGGACTTGCCGTCATCAAGTTTAAAACAGGAGTCAGTTAATTCCATGCTTAGACTACTAAAAAACTTACCTAAGGTAACACCAGTTTGATGTTTGTGCAGAATGTTACCGTTGTTGTCGTGAACATGGGTAGCTTCATCTAAGTGATTCTCGTCTGTAGACTGGTACTTATCTAAAGAGAGATCTAATTTTTTACCACTTAAAAACACGGCAATGTCCGCATGCTCATGTACTTCAAAAGGTTCAGTAGGTGTTTGAGCAGCAGTTTTATTGAGTTCAGAATCTAGTAAATTTTTAAACTCCTCTAAACTTCTGGGGTTTTGAATCTTAATACCATTTAAAAAAAACGATGGCGTGCCAGTAACACCTATAGAATTACCACTGGATACGTCTTCTTGCACACGGGCAGCAACTTGAGAGCTAGCAGAGTCAGACTTAAACTTGTCTAAATCTAGCCCTAAATTTTTTGCATAAGGTTCAAAGTGTGCAGTAGAGGCGGTAGTGTTGGAACTCCATTCAGATTGATGCTCAAAAACAGCATCATGCATTTCCCAAAATTTACCTTGCATGTTGGCAGCTTCAACAGCTAAAGAAGAAGTTTGACCATTACGATGACCCGATAAAGGGAAGTGACGTGTTACAAATAAAACACGATCACCATAGTCTGCAACTAGTTGATTAACTACGGGGTGATAAGCTGCACAGGCAGGACATTGAAAGTCTAAATATTCTATTAAAACTACAGATGCACTTTGATTACCTCTAACATGGTCGTTAGAACGAACTTGAAGTTGCGCTTTAGATGTTTCTGAAATCGTAGTAGATGAATCAGAAGTGCTACTACGCGCAGCTGAAATTAATATTCCTACAATTAACAAGATTGAGACACCAATCACACCTAGGGCTAACTTATTGTTCATAATGTTTGACCTTTCTAAAATTTCTTAATAAAAATGCTAATCCGCGTAGCCTGTACTTGAAGCGTTTATTTTTTGTATTGTATGGGTACGCTAAAGTTACTGACAATTGTGTTAGCTTGTCCTATATGAGGTAAGGTAAAAGATTGAACTACAAAGTAATAATTTTTTGAACTATCCAAACCAGTTACTAAACATGAGTTGGTGTTCTTGCTATTGACGTTACATACTCTTTTAAAAGGTCCAGTTGAGCTTGTCGAATAACTTACATAATAACCACCATCGTTACTTGTGTACTGTATTGGATTCCATGCTACTTCTATTCCAGAGACTTTGTATCTAGCAGAAACATTAGTTGGAGCTACAGTTTGTGTTTGAGTCCAACTACCATTAAATCTAGAAACAAAAGAATCCGTACTACTATCAGTTGCCCATAAACCATTGTATCTTACATCTAAGGCACTTAAATTGCTAAGCTTACTAATAGTTGCAGGAACAGCATCAACAAACGCATTATGATTGATATATAGATATCTAAGACCAGTCATGTTTCCAACATTAGCACTTAAACCACCCGAGAAATTGTTTTCAGACATATAAATACGTTCTAGATTTGTTAGCGAATATAAGCTTTCGGGAATGGTGCCAGACAACGAATTTTTTTCTACATTTAAGTAGCGCAGTTTATTTAATCTACCAATAGAATCAGGCAATACGCCAGTTAAATTATTTGAATTTAAAGCTAAATACTCTAAAGAAGGCATATCTCCTAGTGTACTTGGTAATGATCCTGTTAATTTGTTTTCGTAGAGATAGAAACGTTCTACATTTTTTAAGTTACCTATAGAAACGGGGATACTGCCAGTGAAAGAATTCTTATTTAGATACAAATAAACTACATTAGATAAATTACCTAAGTTTTCGGGCAATTGACCTGTTAAGTTATTGCCGTGTAAAAGTAAATACTTCAAATTTGTAAGGTTTGCTACAGATGAAGGAAGCTCTCCTGAAATACTATTTGAATATAGGTAAAGTCTTTCTAAGCTTTGCAGATTCGACCAGTCAGAAGGTAGCGGGGATGTTAAATTATTATTGTATGCATAAAAATAGGTTAGATTACTTAACTTATTTATACTTGCAGGAATACCACCAGTTAAGGCGTTATCATCTACGTAAAAATATCTAAGGAAAGGTAAATCACCAATAGCTTCAGGTAATTCTCCGGTTAGATTATTGCCATCTAAATCTAGTTTATCTACATGACCCTCAGAACAACGAACACCATACCAATCACAGGCACGGGAACGTACTAACCACTTATCGCTATTACGCCATTTAGAACCATTTGTAGAAATATATAAGCGTTCTAGTGCATTACATTCACTAAGTGGGATGTCGGTAACTTTGGTACATGCATTAGAAGAGACAACAAGCTCGGCATCAAAAGAGGCAGACTTATCTTGGAAGTAGTTTACCGATACTTTGTCTGTATGAATACCACTCTTTAAGTTAGTAGGATCCGCAATAAAGTGTAAATCTACAGTAACATTAGGTGCTAATGCTATAGTGTCTTGTAATGGAACTATCCATGATGCGGTAGTTGTTATAGAAGTCACATCCAATGAAGCCGCCCCTGTGTTGGTTAAACTATTTGTAGCAATATTCTTAACTCCATTGAGAGAAGCAAGAGCCTTAAACAAATTTGCACGTCCATAACCATAAGTGCTATCCCATCCAGGGTTTCCTAAATCGTCGGGGGTAGACGCCATTAAAATTCTAACATCCAACGGTGACATTTCAGGTTTTTCGGCTAGTACTGCAGCAAACATACCTGTAACTAAAGGTGTAGACATTGAAGTACCAGATAAAATAGCATATTGACCATTAGGGAATGTACTTACTATATCTTCACCTGATGCAACTAATTCTTGGGACGAACCACGATTACTAAATGTAGAAAGAGAATCTTTTGAAGACAAAGAGCCTACAGCAGTAACTTGAGGGTATGCAGCAGGGTAATCTATAGTGTCGGCACCACTATTACCGGAGGCTGCAACTAAAGCTACACCATTTGCATAAGCATTTGCTACCGCAGCTTGAAGAACAGCACATCCAGATGCAGTACAACCACCACCTAAACTCATGTTTACAATATCTATACCATTTGCAGTTGCCCAGTTGATAGCATCAGCTACGTCGTCAAAGGTACCAGAACCAGACTCATTAAGCGCACGTAGCGCATATAACTGTACATTTGGCGTAACACCCGCTATACCAATCGAATTATTAGAAGCTGCAGCTATAATTCCTGCTACATGTGTACCATGATATTCAGACGCATAATCATCAGGTAATGGATTTGAGTCCAAATCAACAAAATCATAGCCTTTAACATCCCCAAATACACTTGCTAAGTCTTCGTGGTTATAATCAACACCAGTATCTATTACAGCTACTTTAACTTTATTTGTAGATTTAGTTAATTTCCAACCTGCATAAACGTTTGATTTATATAGGGAATATTGATTAATTACTTGTGGATCGTTTGATACCTCAGAAGCTTTTGCATACATACGAGGTTCTACATACGAAACACCGTCATAAGCCTCCACGTTGTTTATAAAGGCTTTTTCATCTCCAATTACTTCAAAAACTGCATAATTTATAGTTGAGTCCGTAGATAATGAACTAGATTTAACATCACCAGCCAAAGATAGGTCTGCAACACGGTTTTTTACCATATTTACATCGTAGGCATTTAAATTAAGATCTAAGGT
>JAGQNX010000067.1 GCA_020427865.1 candidate division WWE3 bacterium | reverse complement strand
ACAGATTTTATATGGGACAGCTAGAGGAATAGGTTTTGAGGGGCCACCTGAAAAACTATACGATCCAGAAGTTACTATAGACTTGATTGCAAAATATCATGCAAGAAACCAAGAGGTTTACAAAGAAAACCTAACACCCGAACAACTTACAATCGCATACAATGCAGGGAGCCCCTATAACACCCCTCACCCAGGGCATATTAATAAATTTAGACGTTGGTATATGATGTCGGGAGGATTAATAGGATGAGCGAACAAAACAAATCCGCGGAGCAAATAATATCTCCAGAAACGCTTAACACTGAAATAAGATTTTATGAAGGCGAAATACCTGTGCTAAGAAATTTATTAACGCTGTTTAAAAAAAGTAAACAGGCGGGACAACAACCGTTAGATGTATTAAAACAAGTGTTCAACCTTACTAAAAAATAGAATTATTAATATAGGGTATAATACACATATGTACAGACAAAGTATGAGTTCAACAAATTCGGTTCAAAGTTTTATTAGAGGGCTAGCATTTACAGTAGCATTTCTGGTTTTAGGATTAATTACACTAGTTTTGAGTGGAATTTCTACAACTCTTTTTGGGTCGGCTACTATACTTGTATTACCCTCTTTACTATTTAATGTGTGGTTATCTAGCATTTTATCGGGAATGTTTTACATATTACCTGAATACGAAAACATGGTTTTATTAAGATTAGGTAAGTTTGATTCTGTAAAAGGAGCTGGATTTTTTATAATTCCACCATTTATTTATTCTATAGCTTCTATAATTGATAGCAGAATAGAAACAAAAGAGGTACAAGCTACTGCAACTCTTACAAAAGACAATGTACCTACAAAAGTAACAGCTGCTATAGAATTTCAAGTAGAAGATGCAAAAAAAGCGGTACTAGCTGTGCAAAACTATAGATTATCGGTGGAGTGGTTAGCTACAGAAGCCCTAAAAAACACAATAGGAAGCTTAGATTTAAAAGATCTATTAAGTGAACGTGAACAAATAGCAGTTTCTCTTAAAAATCAAATTGACGAAGAAGCTTCTAAATACGGAGTAGATGTTAGAGCAGTAAGAATAACAGACATCGATACTCCACAAACTTTAGTAGAAGAACTTGCAGTAATAGCACGAGCACGTAGGGCAAGTGAAGCTAAACAAATTCAAGCAGATGCAGAAATTAATGTGGCAAAAAAAATAGCAGAAGCAAGCCAAATACTAAATAGTACACCTGCCGGAATGAAATTGCGCGAATTACAAACACTAGCCGAACTAGGAAAAGAAGAAAGTTCAATGATTATTATTTACCCCTATGGTGACACTACAGGCAAAGACATAGCAAGTGCTACAGCGGGAGCAAACAAATAATAAAAGTAATAAGTTGACATTAAAGAGTACATAAAATAAGCTTCTATTAATATGGAAAAAGAAAAAACAAACACAGAAAAAAAGATTGAAATTAAAGTAACACCTACTCAAATTGTATTGGCATTTTTGGTTGTAATGTTTTTAGCCCAAAGTGCAGTGTTAGGTGTAATATCCTATAAGGTATTAGGTAAAGATTCTACAATTAATCAACCGGCACCAAATTTGTTACCTTCACAACAACAAGCCGCAAATAATGGGCCAGATTTAACTCCACGTGAAATACCAGACTTTCCAGAGCTAAAAGCTAACGATCATGTACTTGGTAACAAAAATGCAAAGATTCTATTAATCGAATACTCGGACTTTGAATGTCCATTTTGTGCAAGATTTCATCCAACAGCACAAAAAGCTTATGAAGAGTATAAAGGTGAAATTGCTTGGGTATATAGACATTTTCCTTTAGAAGGTTTACACCCATTAGCAACACCTATGGCACAAGCTTCAGAATGTGCAGTAGAATTAGCTGGAGAATCTAAATTTTGGGATATAGCAGATGCGTTATTCACAGATGCACCAAAGTCAGAATCAGCAATCTATGATACGCTTGGGGAACTGGGAGTAAATAAAGTAGCTCTAAAAAACTGTGTAGAATCTGATAAATATGCCGATCGTGTTAAAGAGGACGCAGACGCAGGTACCAGAATTGGTATAAGAGGAACACCCGGTAACGTAATCTATAATACAGAAACTAAAAAAGCAGTAATTGTGGCAGGTGCATATCCATTCGAAACAATTAAAGCGGCAATAGAAGCTGTAAAATAATCAATAATTAGGAAACTCCAAGAATTTTGTGCTAGAATGCAAAAATGCCTGGAATTTTCTATGTTGTAGCAGTTCCTATAGGTAATCTGCAAGATATAACCCTTAGAGCACTTTCTATATTAAAAGAAGTTGATCTAGTTTTGTCCGAAGATACCCGAGAAACGTCAAAGCTTTTAAAGAGTTACGAAATCGAAAACAAACAACTCTCCTATAGAGATCAAAATCACTCCAAAATAGTTGAAAGTATACTTAATGCTTTAAATGATGGGTTAAATATTGCACTCGTTAGCGATGCGGGAACGCCATTAATCTCTGATCCTGGGTTTAAACTAATAGAAGAATTACACAAGCACAACATAAAAATACGACCTATACCGGGAGCAAGTTCTATTACTGCAGCACTTAGTGTAGGAGGAGTACCTACAGATAAGTTTAGCTATTTAGGATTTCTACCTAAAACAACTTCAAAGAGAAAAGAGTTATTAACTACGTTTGGTGCCATGGATGCAACCCTAATAATATTGGAATCTCCATATAGAACAAAAAATTTAATCGAAGAAATAGAACAATTTTTAGGAAATAGAGTTATTACAATCGCACGTGAGCTTACTAAATTACATGAAGAAGTTATTACTGATTATGTGTATAATGTTAGATCGAACATAGATAAACTTAACT
>JAGQNX010000066.1 GCA_020427865.1 candidate division WWE3 bacterium | reverse complement strand
AGAACAAACATTGCCATTTCTTCACTAATTTCTTTAATAGCATTTTGCTGGCTTTCGGTTAAGGTAAACGGCAATGTTTGTTCTAAGACATTTAAATTTTTAATAGTCTTTTGTTCAATATTAGGACCTATGCTTTTTTGCTCCCATTGTTTTCGTCTATGTTCTACTTGAAGCATTTCTAAAAAGAATTCTTCAAAGGCAAAGCGTTTACGAGCTGAACTTGTTTGCTCCTCGTTTTCTGGAAAGTGGAAGTTATTTAATGCTTGGTGAAGACTTAACAGCTCGTATTCTTGTAATAATTCTTGTGGTAAATAGTCTGGGATTTCTGGATATAGTTTAAATACTTTGTCTATTTGTTGTCTTAGCCATTTAGAGCTTATGCCTACTGTTTCTGGATAAATTGGTGCAAGTCTTGCCGTGTTTAGGTTATTTCCTCCTGACTTTTCAAACACTGGGTTAATCATAGACATTTTATTTTTATATAAAGAAGGTTTTCCGCTAACGTAGTAATACTCCCCTACTTCTAAACTATTTACTGTATACGGTTGATTAAACCAAGTAATATCTAACATTCCAGTGTGGTCTGCAATTACTCCTTTAGTTAATTTTTTTCCTGTTTTTGTGTAAATTGGTTTTAGTGACATTAAACTCACTTTTATAGTTGCTGTTTCACCATCTTGTAGTTGATCTATTGTTTTTACTTGTGAAAAATCGTCGTACCTGTGAGGAAAGTGAAATACCAAATCCCCTAATGTTCGGATTTCTAGTTTTTCTAAGCGTTCTCTCATTTTGGGACCAATTTTAGGTAAAGTATCTATTGGTCTGTCTAAAATATGCATAATTTAATTTTAGCATTGTGTAGATGTTGTTTGTTTTATAAAGACTGTGTTATAAATCAGTTAGATCTAAAATCCACTGCTCGTCGTATAAAATTTAAGGTTTATATATGAAGAGTAGCTTTAAAATTTTAGTATTAGTCATTTTTGCAGTTGTTTTTACACCCACTGCGTTTGCCCAAACACATGTTTCTCACGTAGAAGATCCGTTTATTCAAAATTTGGTAGCAAATAGTTTTTCTACGCATACAGCTGTAAAAAGTGGTAGTTGGTCTGATTCTTCTGTTTGGGGTGGTACGCTACCATCGCAAGGATCTAGGGTTGTTATTAATCCCGGTGTAAATGTGTTAATTGACTCTAAAATCAATACTCCTTTAATGTCTGTTCGTGTGGATGGAACCCTAAAATTTAAACGCGATGTCGAAACCGAACTTATTGTTGATACTTTAGTTGTGAGTTCAACTGGTGTTTTAGATATGGGAACAAAAGAAGACCCTATTAAGTCTAATGTATCTGCAATCTTAACAATAAATGATTTTAACAATGGATTGGACACTACTAACTCAAATTCTCCAGATTATGACCCTTTAAAAATAGGACAAGGTCTAATTAGCATGGGTACTGTGAATATGTATGGAAGTGCTAAAAGTAACTTTGTACCTGTTACTAGAATCTCTAACAATAACAAAATATTTTTAGATAGTGCTCCGTTTGGTTGGACTGTTGGCGATAGATTAGTTATAACTTCGTCTGATGTAAATGATTCTGAAGAACGCAAAATTAAATCTATTTCAGATAATGTAATAGAATTGGATGTTAATCTATCTAAAATCCATTCTGTACCTGCACATTCATCTTCTGCAGAACTAAAGTTACATGTGGCTAATTTGACTCGTAATGTAATAGTTAGATCTAGTGCTACAAACACTGTAGATAAGCGTGGTCACGTAATGTTTATGACACGCTATGCGAATGTTTGGTTTACCTCATTTAAAGGCTTAGGCCGCACTAACAAAGCTGTTCCTATTGATGATCCTAAGATTGTTGATGGTACTGTAACTCATATAGGAACCAACCCACGTGCACGCTACCCGTTGCATTTTCATCGTGCTGGTATAGGAAACCTGCCTATAGAAAACACTCCCGGAATAATTGCAGGAAATATAGTTGAAGATTCACCTGGTTGGGGCTTTGTAAACCACGGTTCCCGTGCTGCTTTTGATAACAATATTGCTTATAACACTTTTGGTGCAGGTTTTGTAACAGAGCGCGGTGACGAAATTGGAAACTTTTCTAACAACATTGTTATAAACGTAAGCGGACTTGCAAATGAAGCTCACGATAACCGTTCCGATAATGGTGACTTTGGGTATCAAGGCGATGGGTTTTGGTTTAACGGATTTAATATATTCGTTAATAATAATGTTGTTTCTGGCTTTACTGGTAATGCCTATGCTTATTATGGAGTTGGTATAGATGGAGTTAAAGGTGTAAATGCTGGGGATTTGTTAGTTACAGGCGACTACCCTGATGGTTTTGTACCCGTAGGTAATATTGCGATTCCAAATTTTAAATCTAATACAGCCTATGCTGGTAATACCGGTATTTTATTAGATAAAACTCACCCTGATGTTTTGGGTAATGGCAAATCCACTATAGATGGGTTTGTTGGTTATAGCCTTAAACAAGGAATATACATTTTAGATGCCTCTGGATTTGAATTTACTGACCCTATTTTAATTGGTACTACTAATTCAACGTATGGGGTAAATTCCACTATAAAAAATGGTGCCACTAGATATAACCGTGCACATATAGAAGGTTTTGATGTAGGTATTATGCTTCCTCAAACAGGTACAGATAGCCGTGTATATGACGGTGTTTTTAAGAATACAACTAATTTAGTTGTTACATTGGGTGGAAAGTTAGAAACTCTAGCTCTAGAAGGTAATATATTATTTGATACTACAAGTTCTACTAACATTAAAGCCGTTCTAGCAAATTCTGAACTATCTGTTGACTCTTTGTACCCTACAAATGTAACTCTTAACATTAGCTCTTTATCTAAAAAATATAAGCTTGCATGGGCTGCACAACAACATCCAGATTTTATACCTTTTCCTGTTACACTCATTAATATTCCTAGCGAGCTAGTAGGTAAATCTAACTTGCAACTTGTAGAACTTGGCAAAGGCAAAGAGCAAGAATGGTTTGATAAATTAGGCTTTAATATTAAAGTAGCTGACCATAAAGACTGGAGACTAGTTCCTGGAGGTTTTGTAATCACAAATGATGCGGAGCCTTTAGAAAAGACTGATAACATAGCTCTTGTCCCAACGCTGCCTACATATGTTGAAGCACCTCTAAATGGTTTTGGTTTAACTAAGACTTTAGGGTATTTTGATGACTCCAACACTGTATTGCCCGCTGTAGGTTTATTATGGGATGCTCGTAATGGTCAATTTGCACTTGGAAGTAGATTTGTTCCCGAGAATATTTTAACCGTTGATGGTAATGCTTGGTTTAATAACAATATAACTGTATCGGGTGATCTTAAGTTTAATTCTGCTGCACGTGCTGTTATGCCTGCCGGGTCTGCAATAAATCCTTCACTTACTTTTGAAAACGCGTTGGGCACAGGGTTTTTTAATGAAACAGGAAATAATAGACTAGGGTTAGGTGTTAGTGTTGGCGGTAAAGAGACTGTAAGGTTTTTCTATAACGGTAATGTTGGTATTGGTGTTGCAGAACCTGCATCTCGCTTACATGTAAAAGGTGGTGCCGTTAGAATAGAGACTGATCGAACCGATACCGCAACTCTATTGGGGTTAAAGACACCAAAACAATCTTGGGAGATAAGTAGCACTCCAAATGGAGAGCTCGACTTAGGTACCAGTGTTACAGCATCATTGTTTAGATTCTCTCCTAACGGTAATGCTTCTTTTATGAATGGAAAAGTAGGTATAGGAACCAACTCACCTAATAGTAGTCTAGAAGTTGAACGAGGAAATCTTGGACTTGATCGTACACGTTTACGTTTTTACAACGATACTATTGAACAAGCTGTAATTTACAGTGATGCTGCAAAATCCAATGAACTTGTGTTTGAGGCAGGTGGACCTAGTCCCAAAGAAGTAATGCGTTTAAGTCGAAACAACGGGTTAGTTGTTCCAAATCTGTCAGTTACACAATCGTCGGGTGTGGCAAAATTAGCTCCTAACACTAGTAAGGTAACCATTACAACCAATGTATTAGCGAACAATTCGGATGCATTAGTGTTTTTAACACCAGTCAATTACTTGGGTAATGTTACCTATAAGATTACAGGCGCTACAACACTAGAGATAACTATTAGTAAAAGAGTTTCTACCGAGACTTTGGTAAATTGGTGGGTAATTAATTAATAATTGCCCACTAATGCTTATAGTTACTAACTATATAAAATTAAAGGCAATACTGTAGTTACAATTAAAGCTATTGCTATTAGTCCAAAAAAGAGCTTTTTTCCAATCTCTTTTTGTTTCCAATTTTTTTTAAATTTTTTCCATTTGTTGGGTTGCTGTTTTGCGTTTAGAGCAACATAGCTTACATTTCCCTGTTCATCTACAACTTCGGATACGGTAACTTTGTGTTGTTTTGCAAATTTTTTGTGAAAGTCTTTTTTCTTTTTGCTCATCTTTATGCTACCTTTAAATATCTTCTTTTACCTACTTTTATCTGATCTCCTGTATTTAGTTTAAGGATCTTTGCAGGGTCTTCCATTTTTATTCCGTTAACTTCAATACCACCTTGTGCAAACATTCGTTTTATTTCACTAGATGTAATTCCTGTATCTACACTTTTAATTACTTGTAGTAATGTATCTTCTGGATTTGGGTGTACGCTTAGCATATCTTCTTCTCTTACAACGCCTTCTTGCACCGTTTCTTTAAAGTAGTTTTCGGCTTCTATAGCTTCTTTTTCACTATGGTAAAAAGTTACAAGTTCTTTTGCGAGTAGCTTTTTAAATTGCATTGGATTAGTTCCTTTTTCAACCTCATGCCTCATTTCTTGAATATCGCTCATAGGGACTCTTGTAACCATTTCAAAATAGTCAAATATAACTTCGTCTACACTTGCCATAATCTTTCCAAACATATCATTTGGAGTATCCATAATTGGAATATAGTTTTTTAAAGATTTACCCATAGGTCTTCCATCTGATCCTATTAAAAGCTTTAATGCCATTGCATTTTGAGGAGTCATACCTTTGTTTTCCATAAGTTTTCTACCTGCAAGTAAATTAAATGTTTGATCAGTACCCCCAATTTCTACATCGCAATTTAATGCCACAGAATCATATCCTTGCATTAGAGGATATAAAAATTCGTCTAAACCAATTGGAGTTTGATTTTTATAGCGAATCAAAAAAGTTTCTCTGTCTAGCATCTGTGCAATAGTAAACTGTTTTGCTAGCCCAATAACATCATTAAAATCTAATGGTGCTAACCATTCTGAATTATGTCTAATATCAGTTTGTTCGGGTAATACTGTTTTAAAAAACTGTTTTTCGTATTGTTTTTCAAATTCTCGTATTTGCGAAAGATCGGTTTCAGAACGCATATCTATTTTGTCTGAGTGATCTCCAACTAATGTTGTAAAATCACCAATTATCAACGTAACTTTATGTCCAAGTTCTTGAAAATCTCTTAGCTTTCTATGTTGCACTGCATGTCCTAAATGTAGATTTGCACCTGTAACATCGGTTCCTAGTTTAATATGAAGCTGTTTGCCTGAAAGTAATTTTTGTCGTAGTTCTGTGCTAGTATAGACTTCGTGCACACCTCTGGTAAGTATCTCTTCTACTTTGTTTTTGTCAGTGTTTACGTTTGTCATATATCCCATTATACAATACAAAATACCATGGTGCTGACTGTTTAATTATGTGATAATTCTTACATATGTCCCTGCCGGAGGTGTATCTAGATCCAAAAAAAGAATATTCGTTTCGTAAACGTATTTCTGTACATTTAATACGCTTTTTAGACTCTGTATTTGGGGCATTTGTTTATTCCCTAATTGTTTTATTTGCTTTATATTTTGCTTTTTTACGAATAGATTCCTACGCTTTTAATGCAGGGCAAAATGCTTCGGCTGCGTTGGAGGTTTCTGGTTTACGTTTTGGTGGTGATGTTACGGGTAATGCTCTAAATCTTAAATTAAAAGACAAAATAGTATCGGCTAACTCCCTTGCAGACATAATTAACTATACTGGTGAGCTTAATATCTTAGGTTCTTTAAAGATTAATGGTGTTGATATAACAACTCTATTAAACCCGTCTTCTCCATTTGGTAATACCATTACTAATACCCATACTAATAGTGCTTTAGAATCTATTGGTGCGTATATTTCGTCTATTTCATCTAATGGAGGTATTGATGTCTCTAATAATAACGGAGATGTTACTTTAGAACTTAAAGCTGGGGACGGCTTGCGCCAAGAAGCCAATGGTTTAAAGATTAAGTTGGCATCGCTCTCTACATCCTCTACAGAATCTGCTAGTGGTTTAGAAATAAGTTCTTCAGGTCTTAGCATTTTAAGTGGTTGTAGCACTGATCAAGGTTTAATTTGGAACGGGAGTAAATGGAACTGTGGAGATATTGGTTCTGGTGGTAGCGGTGATATAACAGCCGTAGGTTCCATGACAAGTGGTGCTACTTTTGCAGATTCAACTGCCGATGATGATTGGTTAGGTTTAGGCTCTTCTGCGGGTCGTATTGAATTTGATGATCAAGCAACGGATGAAGTTAATATATTAGATGCTAGCTTTAATGTTGGTACTACGGCTCAGTTTAGTGTTTCTTCTAGTGGTAATCTTGCAAGTATTAGAGGTGTAAGTTATACATGGCCTTCTAGTCAGGCAAGTAGTAGTGGTTATGTACTAAGTAATGATGGCTCTGGCAACTTATCTTGGACTGCTGCCTCTGGGGGTAGTTTGGGGGGAAGTGGTGTGCAAAATGGTGTTGCATATTGGTCTAGCTCTAGTGCACTAACTTCTGAAGCTTCTGTGTTTTACTGGGATGCCTCAAACGATCGTTTAGGCATTGGTACTTCTGCTCCAACACAAGCATTAGATATTACTGGTGATCTTAGAGTAAGAGGAGACGACTTATATATGGGCACAAATACATCAGGTTATGTATTGGTTGCTGATGGTACAAATTTTAATCCTGTAGCTTTATCTGGTGATATTAGTATTAATTCTTCGGGTGCAACTACCGTTGCAAGTATAACTTGTACAGATTGTTTAGGTGCATCTGAAATTACTGATATATATTTACTTAACAGTGGTGATGCGGGTAGTGGTACTTACACCTTCTCCTCGGGTTCTGTTACAGTTGATAACATCCTCTTAGATGCTAATACCATCGCTGCTACTAATGACTCTGGGGTTTATATTGTTGATAATGCAGGCAATGGGGTTTTTGTAGAGGATGGTGGAAATGTTGGTGTTGGTTCTACTAACCCTAATGCTCTCCTCTCTGTTGGTGCTACCAACCAGTTCACTGTTGATTCTAACGGTAACATTACACGTATACGTGATGTAACCTACTCCTTCCCTGCTTCTCAAGGGGGTGCAAGCACCGTACTCACCAATAATGGCTCCGGTACACTAACTTGGACAACACCCACAACAGGTACTGTTACAGGTAGTGGCACACAAAACTATGTGCCATATTGGGGTACATCTACAAGTCTTTCTGATTCTGGCCTATATTGGTCAGGTTCTACCCTTGGTATAGGAACTACAAACCCCTCGCAAGAACTTACAGTTATAGGGGAAGCTTTGTATGTTGCTGACTCTGCTGCCCAAGCACCTGCACAGTATGCCATCCATGGTGCCACAAACTCTAACAACCGTTTTTACATTGGTTACAATACCTCTGCTAATTATGGTGCTCTTCAAGCTATTACAGAGGGATCAACAGTCCGTCCTATAAGCCTAAACCCTGCTGGGGGAAATGTTGGTGTTGGTACTACAAATCCTACACAAGAACTCGATGTGTCTGGTGATATTATGTTAAGTGGTAATAGTGGTACAAATGCACTTTATTTTGGTGGAAGCACCAGCAACAGTCTCTCTTGGACAGGCTCTAACTTACAGGTAAACACTACCGGAGGGTTTCAGGTGTTTGATAATACCCTATTATTATCTGGGAACTCTTTAACTATATATGATAGTGGTAATACGGATTATCTTACACTTAGTCATGATGGTACTGATTTTAATTTAGATGCTACAAACACTACGGATATAAATTTAACTGGTGCAAATCTTGCCATTGATGCTACTAAAAGACTTTACTTTGATGGTGGAAGTAATACATACATAACCGAAACAGCTGCGGATACATTGGATATATATACTGGTGGTACTTTTGTAGCACGTGTAGATAGTTCCCAACAAATAAATGTTGGTAACACTAGTCTTGGTGCCAAATTTGGTGTACAGCAAAATTCTACTGAAACTTTAGGCATAGATGCAGTACCTGCTTCAAAGACAGTGTATTATGCTAATCCTTCCGCGGACTCGGCTGCTGTGTTTTCTGGTCATTACAACATTATGTTTTCTCAGGGAGCTAATGATTTTACCAATACTGTGCAAGCTGCTTATAACATTGCACAACATGCTGGTACGGGTAATGTTGCTAACTTAACAGGTTTTACGAACATTGCCTGGACTACTGGTACTGCAACAGCCACTAGTGCTTCTGGTACCATTTCTGGAATTACAGTTGCGAATACTTCTACAATTACCAATGCTTATGGGTTTTTGGCACGTACTCCTAGTGGTACTGGTACTATAACTAATTCTTACGGTTTATATCTTCAAGACCCTACTAATACTTCGGGTACCACAACTAATGCTTATGGGTTATTTATAGCAACACCTTCTGCTGCTGATACTCTAACCTATGCTTTGTATTCTCAGGGAGGCGATAATTACTTTGGAGGTGATGTAGGCGTAGGTGCCGCTCCTGCAAGTGCGAAAGTAGATATTACGAGTACCTCCGAACAGTTACGTTTAAAATATGATGCTAGTAATTATTCCTCATTTACTGTAAATAGTTCTGGGAACTTAGGTATTGTTCCTTCAGGTGGTCGTTTTGGTATAAACACTAACAGTCCAAATGCTGCTTTTGACTTATATGCAAATCCTTCTTCTGCAACACCTTTTCAAATTGTAAATACTGCAAATAGTAATCGGGTAATGTTGCAATTTTCTACAATTTCAAATAACGGTTTTTTACGTTTGTATGATTCTGACCAAACTCTGACTACTAACATACAATCTAGTGGTGGTGCTTCATATATGTTGAGCTCATCTTTGGGTCTTGGTACAACCGACCCTCAAAACACGTTACACATTAACGGTAGTTTTAGGTTAGATGGTGCAGGCACTTTAAATAACAGCTATTTTACAGTTTCCAATTCTGGTGCCACTAGAAGTACACGTATATATGGTACTGGTAGTGTGCACACTGGTATTGGTTTCTTAAATCCTGGTACGGCTCATGCAGGTATAAGATCCTTAGGTAGTTATATGCAATTTATGAGTGCTAGTGCTAGCGATACAAATCCGGATTCCTGGACAGCAACTCCTTTAATGCATTTAGACTTCTCTAGTACTTATGTTGGTATAGGTCTTACTAACCCTCAGGCTAGATTACATGTAGCTGGAGATATAAGAATACCTGCAAACAGTAAGTTTTATTTTGAAGATTCTGGAACAAATAATGCTATTTATCGTGACTCTGCCAATGGTAATGCCGTGTTTACATCTCCTGCAGATTTTGTATTTGCTTCAGGCGGTGCTGCCACTGATTATGTTCGTGTAAAGGCTTCTACGGGGTTTGTTGGTATAGGA
>JAGQNX010000065.1 GCA_020427865.1 candidate division WWE3 bacterium | reverse complement strand
TTACACTCCAGTAGTATTAGCGGCACTACTACCAGTATTCTTTCTACCAGTCACTTTAGAATTCTTCGAATTCAATAAGCTGATGATAACGGTAGTAGCTACAGGTTTAATACTACTTACGTGGGTAGCAAAAATGCTATATAACAAAGAAGTGACTATGGTCAAGTCTACATTAGACTTACCTATTGTATTACTCTTTGTAGCGGTTTTATTGGCAACAATATTCTCTATTAATAAAACTGCTAGTATATTTGGAAGCCAAGGAAGATGGTTCCCAAGCTTATATAGTTTTATTGTGCTAGTCGGACTATATTATGGAGTTGCATCTAACATAAGGGATTCTAGAATTGCTAAAACAGTTCTTATGGCGTTTGTTGGAGGTACAACTGTCTCTACTATAGTTGCCTTGTTAGGTTATTACGGTGTAAAACTAGGCACTAGCCTCTATCTACAAGTAGCAAATTTTACTCTAACAGGATCCGTTACAACAGCAGCTGTAATTGCGGCTGTAGCCACAGTTGTAGCAGCAGGATTACTAACCTATGAAAGTAAAGCCGCAAGCAAAATTTTCTTTTTGCAAGCAGCTATTCTTAACTTAGTAGGAACATTACTGTTAGGTAGTTTAGCTAGCTACGCAGTACTTGGAGCAGGTACCATAGCTTTGCTGGTCTTTACAGACAGAAAGCAAATTATGGTAAATAAATCCATGCTCTCAGTACTAATGGGTGCAGCAGTCATAACCATACTTATGCTTGTAACACCCGCAACAAGGAGTATTGTAGGTAATGAAAATTATCCAAAAGAGATATCGTTATCTGCAAGAGAATCATGGGTTGTAACCCTTTCGGTATTAAGAGACTTCCCTGTACTAGCTACAGGACCTAGCACTTTCTACCTTAATTACCCAAGATATAAATCCTTAACGCAAAATAACACTGATGTATGGAATGTACGTTTTGATAAAGCATATAATGAGATATTTGGTTTAGTTGCAGGTTTAGGAGTAGTAGGTTTATTAGCAGCAAGCTTTTTAGCCTGGAAAGTTGCACTAGTATTATTAGACAAATCTAACATGTCAGATAAGACTGGAGTAACTCAACTACTCGTTGTTGCTTCCATAGCTTTGTTTACAGCGTTTCTATTTACACATGCCACAGTACTTACTGCAGCAATGTCGTTCTTATTCCTATCTTTAGTAGTAGGATTAGGACAAGTACATAACGGCAAGCATGTACAAAAGGTGTCATTTAGCCTTTCTTCTATAAGTGAATCTATGTCCATACTAGGAGGTAGCTCCTTTGGAGGAAAAAAAGAAACGTTGCAATATGTAATTGCAGCTGCAATGCTTACAGTAACTGCGTATGGTGGATACTATGGATATAGAACCTATTTAGGAGAATACTATATGAGAAAATCCATAATAGCAGCACAACAAAGCAACGGTGGTGATACATATACTTATCAAACAAGAGCTATACAAGCAAATCCACAAAGAGGAGCATACTATAACGCATTAGCACGTACAAATATTGCACTTGCTAACGCTATAGCTTCACAGGAAAACTTAAGTGAAACAGATTCACAAAATGTCCAACAATTAATTGCACAAGCAATTCAAATGGTTAGAACCTCTACCGAGGTAATAAGCCCATTGGATGTTAGTGGATGGGAAACACGTGCATTAGTCTATTCAGCATTACGCGGAGTAGCACAGGATGCAGATGTTTGGGCTAAGGGTGCTTATAATACAGCAATACAACTTGACCCAACTAACCCAAGCTTAAGATTAGCGCTAGGTGGATTGCACTACACAGAAGAAGATTATTTAACTGCCGCTAACTACTTTAGACAATCTGTCTCCTTAAAGACAGATTATGCTAATGCACGATATAACTTTGCGTCAGCATTAGTAAAATTAGAAGCATATGAGGATGCACAAAGGGAACTAGAAATCGTAAAGAGACTAGTACCAGAAAGCTCACCAGATGCACAAAAAGTAGCAGAAGAGCTTGAAGCATTAAAGAATCTTCCAGCTGTTGCCGGAGCAAAAGATCAAGCAACTAAGCCAACAGTTGAAGAATTACAAGGTGTACCAGCTAACACGCAAGAGGTTAAACAAGAGCCGCTAGCTTCTCCAGAAGAGGTAGTAGGACAACAAGTTATTGAACCAGCGCAAAATCTACAATTAGATCAAACACTGGAACAAGGAAACAATAGTCAAGTACCTGCAACACCTAATGAAGGAACACAACCTCAAGGTAACTAAGTAACTCTGATACATAATAAAGAAAGACCCGCAAATTGCGGGTCTTTTTTTATTTATAAATGGTGGACCGTACCGGTCTCGAACCGGTGACCTCTACTATGCCATAGTAGCGCTCTACCAACTGAGCTAACGGCCCCTAAATAACCAATGCTATATTACAACGATAGTAACTACCCTGCAATGTGCTTAAAAGTGTCCATGGATTTTTTATATTCGTCATAGTAATCGTCAGAGCGTTCTTCCATAAACACAATTCGTTTATTAGGCAAATCACCTATATTATATACTCTAGTAATCTCCGATACTTTAAAAAAAGTACGAGGTATGGAATCCAAACGGTGCATTATTAAGTTTATTAATTCCCCTACACCCGACCTTGTAATAGCAGAAATAAAATGAACATCTATATTGTAATGTTCTTTAAACGCAGAACGAAGTTCATATATAGATTCAGATACTTCTGTTAGATCTATTTTATTTATGACAACTATTTCCTCTTTTTCTAAAAGTTTGGTGCTGTATTTTTCTAGCTCAATGCGTATCTTTTTGTAAGAATCTAGTGCCTTAGCAACTAATAGTTCTTTTGTAATGCTATCATTTTGAGCACTTAAAAGATGGTCACCGTTTTCATAAGGGTCAATAATGTGTACTAACATGCGGGTACGCTCAACATGGCGTAAAAAATCATCTCCTAAACCTTTACCTTCCGAGGCACCTTCAATAAGTCCTGGTATGTCTGCGACAATTATCTTTGTGTTATTAGGGAGTAAACACACACCTAAATTAGGTATAAGAGTAGTAAAAGCATAACTATCAACCTTTGCGTTGGCATTTGTCAAAACATTAACTAAAGTGCTTTTGCCCGCATTAGGAAATCCAACAAGACCAACGTCAGCTATTAGCTTAATCTCTAGGCGTATTTGTTTCACTTCCCCAGGATTACCATATGTGAACTGTCTAGGGGTTTGATTAGTAGAACTCTTAAAACTTAAGTTACCTTTACCACCTTTACCTCCACGAGACGCCATCAACATGTCACCCGCTTTTATTAAATCACCTATTAAAACCTCTTCACCACTCGAACGAGTCTCATAAATTTGAGTGCCTACAGGCACACGTATTTCTAAATCAGGAGCATCTGCACCTGTTATATTGTTAGCACCACCCATTTCACCATCTTGGGCAAAGTATTCACGCTTTGATCTAAAATCTAACAAAGTTGCCATACTATTGGTAGCGATAAAGTAAACAGAACCACCTTTACCACCATTACCACCATCAGGACCGCCTTTAGGTATGTATTTTTTTCGGATAAATGTAACAGCACCATCACCACCTTTACCTCCAGAAATCGTAATATTTGCAATGTCTACTAATCTTTGTTTCATAATAAAAGGATTATAACTAATATCGCATATAGTTAAGAGGGTTTTGTGCGACACCATTATATTTAACAATAAAGTGTACATG
>JAGQNX010000064.1 GCA_020427865.1 candidate division WWE3 bacterium | reverse complement strand
AAATTGGCCCCACGCCTAAAGTTAAACAACAACACAATTCCAAGCAAAAAAGAAAAGTTCCCAAATAAATGGGCTAGTTCCATACCAAGCTGATACCTAACACTAGGTCCTATAAAAGAAAAAAAGGTATTACCAAATGTGTGAGTTAAAAACATCCCCAATGGAGACATATATGGAACAGGCAAGTTGGTAAATAACAATGCACCTAATTGTAATACATGTTCACTAAAGTGCCCTAACTGCATAACCATTAATAAGAGTGTAAAGTAATATAGTATATTGCTGGTTTTGGTAAATATAGGCATAAATTAATATTAATTGCAGTAATTATTAGTTAGATTATACACATACTGTAATATAAGTTTGCAATCTTATAGTGCGATATTAACACTAACTAAGCCTTGATAAATACTCAAGTTATTTACTAGGTAATTCCACTTTGTTAAACAAAGGCGTAGGTTTGTTAGAAAGATCCGAATGAAGAGCCAACGCAGCTAACGTGTTTGCTACATCGGATACAGGCCAAACTGAAGGTTTTTCTATATTCACATGGGCATAAAACTTGGCGGTTGCTTCAAAGGTAACAGGTTCTAATAAAGTTGCTACAGCATAAGAAATAGCCAAAGAATTTAATAAATGCTTGGAAAATTCTTTAGGCTCATCTTTAAGCTTCCAAAGCTCACACGCATCTAAGTAATGATTCCCAACAGTAGAAAGCTCTAATACAGTGTTCAAATAATTTCTGTATTCACATTTTTCTAAAAAGCTGTGGGCACTATCAAAGGCTTCATTTATACTGGACACTACTTTAGGATCTAGATCAGTAAGATTAAAATTAGCAACATCAAATCCTGTACCTAAAGACAACACACGATTTATAAAGTTACCTACGTTTGCTACTAAAATACCATTTACTTTTTCGGCAAAGTCTTCCCACGTAAAATTAGCATCGCGAGTTTCGGGACCAATTAATGTTAAATAAAAACGTGTAGCATCATTACCAAAATCAGCAACCATTTGCCTAGAATCTACAATGTTACCTCGACTTTTAGATAGTTGTGCATTATTAAAATTTACAAAATGATTAATACAAGGAAAATCGGGTAAGTGTAATGAATCATCAAACCCTATTAATTGTCCAGGCCAAAACAAAGTGTGAAAAGGTAAGTTGTCCTTACCCATAAAGTAATAATGTTTAACTTCAGAGTCTTGTGCCCAAAATTCTTTCCAAGCATTAGGATCATTAGCTACATCTTTTGCCCAAAGTTTACTTGCAGACAAATAACCTATAACAGCATCAAACCAAACATAAAAACGCTTGTTTTCTAAATTGTCTATTTTTAAATCTTCGGGAATTTGGTCTACAGGAATCGGTACTCCCCAGTCTATATCTCGGGTAATGGCACGGGGTAACAAGCCTTCGTTTAACCAGCCTACGGTTTCTTGAAACACCCAGTGTCTCCAAACATTGTTATTGTTAGATTCATTTACAAATTTTGCGATTTTATCTTGTAACTTTGGCCAATCTATAAAGTAGTGCTCAGTATCTTTTAAAGAAACTTGTGCACCTGTTAAATTGGATTTAGGTTCGAGCAAAGTGTCACTGGTATGTAGTTTTCCACAATTATCACATTGATCACTTCGTGAATCATTAAAACCACAAAAAGAACATTTTCCTACAACATAACGATCTGGTAAAAATTTATTAGAGGTAGGATCATAGTATTGTTGCGAAGTTTGTGTAGTAATATAGCCATTTTTTAACAAGCCTAAAAACATCTCTTGAGTAACCTGCGCGTGATGAGAAGTATCGGTTCGTGTGTACAAATCATAAGACAGTCCAAGTACATCAAAAAAAAGCTCGTTACAACGGGCGTGATATTCATTTACAATGTCGGCGGGAGTAACACCACGTTTATCGGCTTCTAAAGTTATAGGAGTACCATGGCAATCAGACCCAGACACCATTAAAACCTTGTTTCCAGCAAGTCTGTTGTAACGTGCACAAATATCTGCGGGTATTAAATAGCCCCCTAAGTGACCAACATGTAAATTACCATTAACATAGGGCCAAGCTAGTGCAATTAATACTTTTTTACTCATAAGTGCATTATACGTAAATATGGCTGAATTAAAAGAAAAAGGGGAGACCTAAAATTATGATCTCCCCCCTGCGATAACCTTTGTAAACGTAGTATACCCTATAAAATTACTAGTTGCCATAATTTCAAATAATGTATAATCAACACATGAATAAAAAAGCTTTAACATATATAATTCCACTCCTCGTATTAGTCCCTGCTGGACTTTTAGTTTATAATTTAATGACTCAAAAAAATGAACCCGCTCAAGTAGCTATTACAAATATAGATACCGAAAAACCAAACGGTGACGACGCTATGATGTTAAAAGAAACTCCAGAGCTAACTCTAGATGATTTAGGAGTATTTAATGCAGATGTTCCTGCAAGTGCAAATCGTTATGTAGTTTCTAGCGGATCAGCAACATTTGTGGCACAAAAAAGATTTTTACAAAAAGAAGATGACGAAGTTGTAGGTACAACAGAAGACGTAAAAGGCGCAGGCTGGTTTGATGCAGCAACAGGAGATTCTTACTTTAAAACAGAAGTAGGCTTAGCAAAAATACCTACTGACTCACCAAACAGAGATGCAGATATTCAGAAAACATTATTTGCAGTAAAAATTGCCAGTTTTGAATTTGACTCAACAGGTGTAGAAGGTACCTTAGAAGAAGGACTAGTAGACACTAACGTTACAGGTACTTTAACAATAAACGATACACCACAACAGGTAACATTTGCAGTAACAGGAGAACTAACTAACGAAACATTTACAGCAGAAGGTACAACAACAATAAAAATTAGTGATTTTGGATTAACAGTACCATCTCTAGCAAACGTATACACCGTAGACGATGAAGTTGAAATAACATTTGAAGTAACAGCAAATAGAGTAGAAGCTACTGCTGAATCCACAACGGAAGATGCAATGATGCTAAAAGATGAAGACCCCGCAGCAACTGACTTAGATGTATTAGACGAAGAGTAAACAAAAAAGATAGCAAATAAATCTAAAAGACCCTTTCACGAGGGTCTTTTTTTATAGACCAACACTTTACTATAAGATAATTTATTATAAAATGCACAGTGTTATGTCAGAACAAGAATTAACAAATGGCTTAATTACAACTCAAGAACAATTACCGCACACTATACAACAAGAAGTACAAGAGCTAGTTACTAAAAATGTAGGTGTATATATAAAAGGTACACAACATACAAATAGGAAAGAGGGAAGTCAGATGCAGAGTTCTGCCATAAAAAAAATGACAAATTACATGCTTAATACACCTGCACACGCTATAGCTGTTTTACAAGAAATAGAAGAACAACTAGGGGACGAATATACATATGATCAAATGTTTGAGGATATATACGACGCTTTACCAATACGCTTAGCAGAACGTAACAGGAATCTAACAGAGAGAGAACTTGGGCAATTAGTAGAACAAGGGTACTTAGGTAATTTTGTGGCAGAAGCGTTGTTAGCACATTATATTCTTTTAGCAGATACACCAGACCTTTATGTAAATACAATTTACACAAGTTTAGAACATGCAGTACAAACAGAAAATATAGATTTTATAGTCTATGCCTTTAGATATCTTATTAACGATATAGAACCATTAAAGAACCAAACTACACCTATGATCCATTATCTGAAGGCTTTATATAAATATGAAGACACCACTAACAATAGAGAAATAACACCTACGTGTCAAAAATGTATAGATTTAAATACAGTTATGGGTCTTTTTGCAAATCACAAAAGATTAAAAGAGGCATGTCAACTATACAACGAACAACTAACTACAATTCCAATAGAAGACTATGGAGAAGGGGGCATAAATCTTGCATGGGGG
>JAGQNX010000063.1 GCA_020427865.1 candidate division WWE3 bacterium | reverse complement strand
CTAGGTTACGAAGTATTTAAGGAAGATATAGCAGAATTAGAAGAACTTTTGGGCAGAGATCTAAGTATTTGGAATCCCAATAAAAACCTAAAGTAATAATTTATATACTCAAAGACAATAAGTATTTAACGCGATTGTGGTAAGTATGTTCTGCTAACACGCGCTTTTTACCTGCAGCAATAATTGGAATACGCTTTTCTGGATTTTTAATAAAATAATCAATCTTTTCAAACCAATCCGCCTTATCTTTAGCAATAATTATTTCTTCTTCGTCTTTAAAGTACTTTCTTATTACATCAACATCGTCTGTTATTTCAAACCCATCACATGCAGGTATTTTAAAAGTGCGTTCGTTGCAATCTCCTCCAAATTGTCTTTGATACTCTTCGTGAACATTTATAGAAATAACAGAGGAAGAATAAATTCTACGCTCATCTTCTAATTGCAATTTTGGTTTTTGAAGCGAGCGTAATAGAGGCACGTTAAAATACTGCCCACCTTTTTGTATAAGACCTAAAATCCTATCTAGTGCGGTCCAATCTTGACCATATAATTTTAGGTCATATTTTTTAGCTAGAGGGAAGACCATTTCATTAAAATAAGGGCGTTTATCTGGTAGATTGGTACCTAAAAAAGAAATGTCAGCTTTAAATTTGGCACAGTATTCTGGAAAAATTACAGTTTTGTCTATGGCTAGAGGAAGAGTGTGATGTTTATATCCAGTAGTTTTCTCAAAACCTTCCATACGTGCATCTCCTTGTTCACAAATATTATAAAACACATCACCATAGCCATCCTTAATAAGTTTTATATGTTCTTTATTTGTGGACAAACTTGGCGTTTCATTAACACGCAACCTAGAAATAGGGGAATTCCAAAAGGGGACATTAACAAATACTTTAGTGCCTTTTTTTCGCAACTCCCAAAATAGCTCCATATCCAAAAACTTTAGACTATAACTGTTAAAGCTAGTCATTAAGATGTCGGGAGCAAACTTACGAATGTCTTCTAACGAAGTCTCGGCACTCCATGTAAAAAATTGATCGCCTAAATCCTCAAAAGCATTTTTATAACCATTATAAATAGTTCGGCCAGCATAGATGGTATACAAAGAGGGAATATGATATGCAACTTTCACATACTAAAGATACCATACTAAGTATCTACACGGCAGTGGGGTGTATATAGTATGATCTAATAAGTCATGGTATTTAGCTCTTCAACATTTTTATTTTTATTCTTTCCAATAGTTTTATACATATATGTATTGCTTCCATTTAAATATAAAAACGCATGGTTATTAAGTGCTAGTTTGGTTTTTTATTATTGGGGGGAACAAAACTATACATTAGTGATGATAAGTTCTATAGTCTTAAACTATATTGCGGCAAGACTTATAGGCCAAAAAGGGAAATTTACAAACGTAATACTACTTGGCACAATTGCAGCAAATTTAGCGATATTAGTATTTTTTAAATACACTGGATTTCTTTTAACCAATTTAAACGAAATAGTAAATGTTCCACCTAGATTACTAAATTATAGTTTAAAGATTCCACTAGTAGCGGGTATTTCATTTTATACATTTCAAGCTATTTCTTATTTGTTTGATGTTAAAAATGGACTTAAACCAAAAAAAGACATAACTATAGTGGCATTATATATTTCTATGTTTCCACAGCTAATTGCAGGACCAATTGTTAGATACTCAGATGTAGAAGCACAGTTAACAACTCGTTGGACTAGTCTCGACAAATTTATAATGGGTATAGAAAGATTTATAGTAGGTCTTGCAAAAAAAGTTTTAATAGCGGATACAATTGCTTCAATAGTTGATCCAATATTTTCAGTAAATCCTGCAACATTATCGCCAACATATGCATGGATTGGGATTGTAGGTTATGCAATACAAATTTATTTTGATTTTTCGGGCTATTCAGACATGGCAATTGGACTTGGACATATGTTTGGCTTTACATTCTTAGAAAACTTCAATTACCCATATATTTCTAAAACCGTTACGGAGTTTTGGAGACGATGGCATATTTCATTATCGTCTTGGTTTAGAGATTACCTATATATACCCCTAGGTGGAAACAGAAAGGGCATAGTAAGAACATACATAAATCTATTAACAGTATTTATACTATGCGGACTTTGGCATGGAGCAAGTTGGAACTTTCTAGTTTGGGGTCTGTGGCATGGAGGCTTTTTAGTAATAGAAAAAATGGGGCTTTTAAAAATATTAGAAAAGACTCCAAAAGTAGTAAGACATATTTATACTATGCTTGTAGTTTTGATTGGATGGGTATTTTTTAGAGCAGAAACTCTAACAGATGCTATACAATATATAAAAGCATTATTCACCATTAAAACATCAACCCAATTTTTTTATTTAAGTAGTGAAATATACTTAGCATTAATTTTAGGTGTACTTTTCTCGACACCGATAATTCATTATTTTAATGCAAAATCACCCCTTATACTAAAGTATGCAGTATTATTAGTTACATTTTTTATAACTATAATTTACGTGGCAAGTAGTACATATAGTCCATTTATTTATTACAGGTTTTAAAGTGACGTACATAAAATTAGCATTTTTAAACATATTTATAATTACTTTACTTATGCCAATGATACAAATGAAAACTCAGGTGCTAGGCACGGCAAAGATACTTGCAGTGGAGTCAAAGACACAACCCCCAAAACTTGAAAAAAATAACCTAAGTCAGTTTACAATAGACTACGACAAATATTTTAAAAACAATTTTGGATTTAGAAATTAT
>JAGQNX010000062.1 GCA_020427865.1 candidate division WWE3 bacterium | reverse complement strand
TCCGTACCAGAATAAGCTCTGAATATTAGGCATTCCTTGCGTTGGCATACTGCGAATTTGAGAGGTAATTTCAGAAGACATGAGTACAAAAATAAATTGAAAAAATTATTATAAGTATCAGATTCTTGCGTAAGGATTTTATATTTCGTTTATCGCTTCAAAGACTTTATAACATTTATTGTGACGTGTTTAAAAGCAAGGAGGTCTTCTATATTTGTACATTTCAGAAGACCTCCATTTAGTGAGCTGGTAACTACACTTTGCCAGCATAATATCATATAGCTTCGCTCCACTAAACGTTCGTAAATGCTAGGCTAAAAAAATGATACTTCTATGCAACAAACAAAATAGAAATTAGGTGCCGCCTAGCAACGTTTATAGCTCACATATTGGTCTGGGTTTTCTATTCGGTAATTAAAATCCCCACTCCCCTTGTAAATCTCATAATGTAGGTGATTTCCTATAGAACACCCGTTGCTTCCAATTTTTGCAATTGGTTGTCCTTGCTTAACAAGACTGCCGTTAGCCACTTTAATGCTCCCTGTATGTAAATAAACCGTCTTAAAGGTGTCATTGTACAGTTCAAGTGCCAAGCTCCCGTTGTAGTAGATTGTGCGTTCCCCCACCCTACATTCACCCCCGTTCACTATGCGTATAGTCACTATGCCGTCGTGAGGAGCAGTTATTATTGTGTCAAGATCACCAAGTTTGTTAGCAATATCAATCCCGTTATGAAAACCCAAGATATCGTTATAAGACCTAGCATCCCCATAACTACTAGTAATACAAAACTCGCCTCCTCTAAGAAAGTTTGGTTTAGGTATTTTATTTTTAAACTCGCCTTGATGCACCTGTTCTGCTAGCTTTTGTTGATATATCTGGGAAAATAACTCATTTGAGTCCGCCATAGTTTTCACAGCTTCAACAATCACTAAGATTATGACTACAATAGCTACTACTTTTGCTATGAACAAATACCAGAGAAACTTCTTATATTTCCTATACAGAGTTCTTTTTAATAGACGCTTCGCCATGTCCAAGTTCCTCTAACGATTTTCTGTAATCTGTATTCTCGGTATCGCAAATTAACTGTTCCCATACATCTAAAAAGAACGTTCTAAGATACATTGATTCCGAAGCCCTTTTTACAAAAAATTCCCCTACATTGAAGTTTCTCATCACATTTAACGTTGTTTTAGATATACCCAAAACCTCAAGGTAGCTATCTTGAATTAGATCAAGCTTTCCAAACATCCTTATATAAGTATTAGTAATAATGTTCCTGCCATGTTGATTTTGTATAAAATCAGCCAAGTCTTGAGTTGATAAAACTGAGTATACCCCGCTTTTTCTTCCCTCTTTAGCTATTTCCTCTAAATAAAGTGCGGTATCCTTATTCACTAGTTGGTGGTGTGCTTCGTCTGTTACAACCATGGTCTTTTGAGGGTTTTTTTCTGCGATTATCCATATATTTGCAAGAATAACTTGCATCATCATTGCTATCTGTTTTACTTTCTCTCTACCTCTTCCCCTCTTAATATCTGATATATCAAATACAACCCCATGATAGCTTCCCAAGTCTTCAAAATCGTTTGAGTCCCCGAAAAGTGAAGATAATGCCCCATCCCACACATAACGTTCAAATTCAGTTATCCAGCGGTTAATGCGGGTAATCTCAAAGCTTTTTACATACTTAGGTGGATGATTTACGTATGAACTTGTATATTCAAAGAAAGTAGTAAAGTTCTTGTCATCTTTATACTTGCTGTAGTAACTTCTAAGAAGCTTTTCGAAGATACCTGCGTCATAATCAACATCTTGTAAGATTATGGAAAACACAGGCTGTAAAACCTCGTTGATTTGCCTATCATGTTCTTTCTTCGTTGGGTTTTCTTTGAACAATTGAAACGGATTGATTCTTGCGTCATCGGAGCCTACTTTGTAAATCTTAAAGTTAAGCTCTAAACCAAGTCTTGAGGCGTATTCTCCCGTATTATCAAGTCTAAAGACTCGCCATCCTGTCAGGATTCCCCCATTAATTATCTTTTTTATTAAAGCTGATTTACCCGTTCCCGTTTTACCAAGTACAAATATTGAGCTACTGCGAGATTCTGTTAAGTTTGAAGGGTCAAAAAATGCCAACTCATCGCTGTACATGTTTTTTCCAAGTAAAAACCCCCCTCTATCACTAAACGTAAACCAAGGAAAAGGCATTAATTTAGAAATCCTAGAGGAGTCCATTAGAAAGCAGTCATTTAGTTTACCCCTATTATCAAGTTTGCCTGCGAAGTAATAAGATTCTTGTCTATGTAGAGGTCTATGTACTCTGATTCCTAGCTTATCTAGCATTCGTGATCTGAAATCTTCTACATGTTCGTGTAGTTTAGTTTTAGAGTCAGCAATTATAGTAACGGTAAGCTCAATATCGAAAAGCTCTTTTTCATTATCTTCTGCTATTTCTTCTAAAAACCCTCTAGACTCATTCACTTTACGAGATTCAACAGATGCAAAAGTACCTCGTGTACCTACCTTTTCTTTATACGCAGACTGTAGGTTTAGTTCTTCCATTTCTAGAGATGCCTGCACTTTGTATTTCCTATGAGGAAAGGCTCGAAGTGAGATAGAACTTATATAGTTAGCTCTTGTGAGTTCTCCAAACAGCGAATTATCAACTATTCGGTTGTTAGTTGGTATAGAAACCGTCATTTCGAAAGCATCGTCTACCCTTACATAATGATGTACAGGGCTAAATTGAATCGCTTGAGGCATGTACATCAATACATCATCATCAAGATCACTAAGAGCAAAAGCGTTGGCGTTGCGATCAATAATGTTACGTTTTTGAGTACATAGAAACTCTTGTATTTTTTCGGTTAGTGACAGATCTATGCTCTCTAGTTCTTTACGCTCAAATTCAGAATAATTATTTGTTTCTTCTTTAGCCTCTTCTATTAACTCTTGATTCAATAAATCCCTCATATCCCAAGTTCCAAGTGGTTGATACAAGTCTGCTAAAAATACTTTAAGGTCAAGATTTTCAAGCTGTTTTAAATTAAAGGCATTAAAGGAATTCACTTGCGTAATAACAGAGTTCAAATATTCCTTAGCCTCATTCCAAGCATCCCTGTTCTTCCCATAAGGTGTTGGCTTTAAAGTAAAGTAAACGCACAGATACATTGATAAAGAACCCTTTGTGTTATTCTCTGCATAGTCTTCAAGCGACCGTACATGTTGCTTTTTTATATGCCTAAGGGCTTGTATTGATAGCTTATTAATAGTGTTTATATAGTTCTCAAATACAACTTTTGACAAGTTGGGTTTGGTAAAGATAATCTGTGTCTTTAAACCCCTATTATTAAAAACATTCAGAATCTGTTGGAATTGGTGTTCTACAGTATCCCGCTCCTCTGCGGTATTTGCAGTAAATTCAGTATTAACTTTATAAAGTGCCACCCAAGAAACAGCAGAGAGCTTTACAATATTATCTTTAACTCCAAGTATCTGAAGCTTTTTAGCTAAATGCTCGTAATCTTCCTTGTGTGTTTTGTACTTAGTGGGTCTTCTATTTCCATAATTTATATAAATGTTGTTCAGCGGGATATTACCCTCCTTATACGCCTTGAGTTTGCCACCCAATAGCCTTAATAAAGATAAACCGTCTTTACTTGTAGGAGTTAATATCAGTAGCAAAATACCTGTTAAAAAAGATGCAGGGACTGCAGTCTTTAGAGAATACGATAATCCAATTCTGGTTACTCCTAAAACCAAGATACTAGACACTACTGCGTAAAATTCTGGACGTAAAAACGTACTAAATGATTGAGTCTGCTTATTAAGTTTAGATAAGTCTACATAGTCTTTCTGTGCCATGCTCAACTCTTATCTTTTCTAAACTGCATATCAAAGTTTCTATTCGTTGCATTCTTTTCATTTTCGTTGCGTTTCTTTTCCGCATTGTCGGATTCTACGGCTTTCACCTTTTCTTCTATTGAATCAATTTGTTTTTCTATATCTCCTTTTTTCTTTTTACTTGATGTGGTCTTAGGTGACTCCACAATAGATTTAGGCTTGGGCATCTTGTAGTGAGGCGGTGTAGGATTATTCCAACTATCGGAATACGTCATGGGTATTGTGTACAGATTATCAAAAGATGCCTGTTCTTGAGGTGTTTGCGGATTCTCGATCTTGCGAACAGCATCAACAGTACGTCTTGTACGACCACTCATTCGGGAAGAAACAGCGTTACCCACATGATTACCACCACTAGCTGTGTATTCTGCCATTTTCTTAGCACGGTCTAAGTTTTTAATACCTGTGCTGTAACCAACAAAGTTTTCACTCCCAACTATCTCATGTAGCTGTCTAGACACATATACTGCCGCTACAACGGCTACCATGGGCATTAAAGCCCCAATTAGGGAATTAGTATCAGCAAATACTGCGGAAAGGTAAGTAATTAAAATAAGCATAACTAAAGCTATGTGTTGCATGCAGATAAAGGTTATCCATTTAAAAGGATCTATACGCTCGCCCTCTGGAAGTATCTGTAATCCAAACAGAATAGGAGAACCTAAGACAAAGAACATAAGTAAATATGACCTGATGAGTCCAAAAATAAGTAGTATTGTAGATACTACTGCATACGCCAAAGCAAATAGAGACTTCCATAATCCGCTAAGTTCCTCAAGGTTGTTAGACATCATTGCATTAAAAATTACGAGAAAGGATAGTCTGTTACCCTCAGCCACTTGTTTCTGCTCCTCTTCTAATCGTGTCAGCTCTGCATGACTCCCCCCACTACTTCTAGCTCGTTCAACCCTATCTCCGTAGTAACTATGCACATAACCTACGTACTCGTCACCAAAAGTAAGCCTAGCCATTTCTGTAGTAACAAAATCTGCAATTGAAGTTGCCGCAAACATGTAAGCTAGAAAGAAAGGTAGTGCTATGGCATAAAAGCCAGCTCGCCTTAAAGAAATTCTAAATTCAACAAAACCATAACCGCTTATCATTGCCTTAAAACCTGCAATAGCAAAAGAGATCATTGCTACAAATATTCCGATTGGCACAAATACAAACTTCTTTTCTTTGTACAACTTTAAGTCCGCATAAGATGATAGGTTTAAAAGGTTTGAATCTATGAAATCCCCATAGCTATCAAGAAGACTCCACATACTATCTTTTAGGTACTCATCTCAGCTAAAACCTTGTATAAGTTGGATGGGTTCATAAATGTTCTGTAGTGCCTCAATAACACCAGAATTTACCCAACTATTTTCCTGTTCCCGCACGTCAGATTTTTCTTGTGCATATACGTTGGATGAGAGGCTCACGCTTAAAAACCATATAGATAACATAAGAAGTAATAGTTTATTTATTAATTTCATCTTATTGTTGGGGCTTGTGGGTTGTTTTTAGAAAACTTTAATTACATACGTCCAAATCGTAGCGATTACATAACCTGCCAGTGCAATGATTAGATAGTATTTTGCACTGTCCATAATTTCTCTTAGTGCTGTGTGTCTTCGTTCTATATCGGTCAAAGCATGATAGCCAATAATTGTAACTTGAATTACTAAGGCTAGAAACGCAAGAAAGCTAATCAGCTTTAGATAAAAAGCAGCTCCCCTAGTTAGAAACCCAAATGGTTCTGAAACTTCCCCATAGTCTGTTGCTATCTCCAAAAACTTATCAGCAGAAATAGGAGGTTCTTGTGCAAACACAAAGCCCTTTTCGGAGACTGCAAAAATAAATAATACGGGCAGAAATACATATAGTAATAATTTATGTAATATATTTCTCATAAACCCAGTATACCTATAGCTATAGTAAAAGATAAATACTTATTTATCACAGTTTACCCTCCTAACTTCATTTATCCTTTTCACATAATCTGAGTCTGGGGTGATAGGACAAATGAAGTTA
>JAGQNX010000005.1 GCA_020427865.1 candidate division WWE3 bacterium | reverse complement strand
CTCTTCAGAAGTTTGTGCCTCTTTAGCTAAGAAATATTCCAATATTAACTTTGTAGACTTTAAAAAGAATAGGGGACTTGCTGAGGTAATTAATTACTGTATTAAAAACGGAAAAGGTAAATATATTGCTCGTCTAAATCAAGATGATTTGATGCTACCTAATCGTTTAGAGGAACAAGTAAACTTTTTAGAAAACAATCCTGAAGTTGTAGTTGTTGGTAGCTGGATAACCTTATTTAAAAACAATGGGGAAGATCAGGTATTAGAATACATGCCTGATGATAAAAGTATTAAGAAAACTTGGTATTTTGTAGGTCCTCATGCTGATCCTACAACTATGTATAGACGTGCTGTAGCTATAAAGGCAGGGTATTACGAACAAAAGTACTGGCCTGCTGACGATTCTCATTTTTGGTTTAAGATGGGATACCATGGAAAACTTGCTAATATTCAAAAACCTTTGGTTCGTGTGTTGTGGCACGATGATGCTGGCTCCTTACTCTATGCCCGCAAGATGGCAGTAAATTTATATAAAGCACGTGTAGATGCCCATAATAACTACGTTCCGGCACCGTTTTATTTACGAATGTATTGGGTAATGCAAATGTTAGCTGGGCTTATTTTACCCCCAAAGCTTGTTTGGGTGATCTTTAGGCTAATTAAGCGTACGTTGCCTAAACTTGTAAAAGCTAAATAACCCCCATACTACAATTGTTGTTATAGAAACTATTGAGCCCAATATGTATAAAAGGGCAGGCCTATACACTAAATACATTGATTCTAGGTTTTCATTAGCATTTAGTTCAAAACAGTTAGATATGCCATTACATTTGCCGTTTGCACGCTCTAAGTGTCTTCCTAGTATCACATCTTTAAAATTATGGTAAATGTGCCATTGCAAATCAAAACCCTCGTTAAAATGCAGCATGTAGCCTTTAGAGGTGTATGCGGATTTTTCTACTTGTACTTTGTAAATTGCAGGGGTAATTTGCTTAAAACTGTATGAACTGGGTAAATCAAAAGTTTTTACATTGTTATTTGGGGTTGTTGTTATGGTTTGCCAGTTGTTTGGTAGTGCGGTTACTTCAAATCCATCTACAATCATGATTCCTTCGTTTTCAGAGTAGTGCTCTATTAAATAATCTTTATTGTTGGTATCTTCTATACTTTCCATTGGTTTAATGAACTTGTACGTAAATTTAGTTTGTAGGTTATTAAAAGTGTCTTCTACTGCTGCTTTTGTAGTAAAAAACTCAGGATTTTGAAATTCTTTAAATCCTGGCACGTCTGGGTAACCTTGTTGTAAAGACGTTCTTTCTTTTAAGTAGGTTACATCTTTGTCTTTTAGCACCATAAAAGGAAACTGCCCCGATGCTAAGTTATATTTTATTCCCCACAAATACAGATTTTTAGTAGTGTAAGGTATTGTTTCAAATATTAGTGATTGGCAGTTTTCTAAATAACTTACCCATTTATTGTTAAGTATTTTGTTTTGAAGCTCTTTTGTAGGGGAATCAAAACAGTTTGCACTTGGTGTATAAAATGCATCCATTTTTGGGTTGTAGTAAAAACTGTATTTAGAAAGTGTTTTTGGTAACTCTAGCTCTATTTGTTTTGTATTAAGAGCATAGCTGTCTACCGTAGGTAGTAGTTCTATTGATTGTGTTTGCGTTTGGGTGTAAGTGGTTGTTTTTATATCTTGTATGTTTAGTTCCATTTGCTGATATCCTAAATTTCTTAGTGCTATAAGCAGCGTGTAATCTTGTACATCTTGATTAATATCTGTTGTAACAATTAGTTTGTTATTGTTTTTGGTGTTAAACAGTGAATGCTTGTTAAAACAACCCTCTTTAGCAACTAAGCATACGTGTATTAAACTTGGTTTTTCTATTTGGTCTATATAATTTGTAAGTATTGGTTTAGAAGAGTTTGTTCCTGTTTGTGGGTGATCTAGAAGTGCCTTGTCTAAATCTTTGTAGTTACTATCTAAAGTTAGTTCTACTTCGGTGTAGCCACTAGTATTATTTAGTTTTGTCACAAAACATGTTGCTCCGTTTTGCCCTCTTATTGTTATTACCCCTGATTTTTGTTCTAGTTCGCTTTTGTAATCTTTAATATTATCGTTAAAACAGTTTGGGTTGTCTGCAAACTGTACGTCTTCAAATGCTAATGTGTTTTGTTGTGTGTTGTTTGGTGCTAATAAACTTATATTTAAAGCGTTAGTGTCGGCAAGAACTGTACCTATGTTTTGCATAGCTGTGTTTAGCTGGGGGATTGGTATTATGGTGTCTCCAATCTGTAGGCGTAATTTTGTTATTTTGTTTGCATCTAAAATATGCCAATCTGTTGCATATGCTGATGTGCTTTCTAGTTCTTCTACGTATTCTGCGGGCATGATAAAAATAAAATCACCTAAGTTTTGATAAAACTCTTTCCCATTAATTGTGGGTAAATCCTGTTGCTGTAAATTTACTGTTATATTTTGCCCATCCGTTTTTGCACTAACTCCTATTAGTTTTGATGTACTAGTGTTATTTATTTCTATCCTGGTCCCTTGTGTTGTGGTATTTGGTTCTTTTAGGTTTATAGTTTGTGTATTTGTAGATTCATATTGCCAGTTTTCCTTGTTTAATGGTGTTTTAAGCCCATTTTCTTTGGTCTGATAGTATGTGCTATTTTTGGTAAAATTTTGATGTTCATACAAATTTGTATCGTTTATATCTGCTAACGTTACCTTATCTTCAAAGCTTATTTTTTTAATTGGGTCCTTTAGTTCGTATAAAGAAATTTGATCTGTTTTTGTTTTTAGGTTTTGTGCTTGTTCTGCTGTTAATGCAAACTCTTTGTTATACGTTTCTACATATCCTGCATAATTTACCGTTTCTTCCATTGTTTTTGTAACCAAATTTAGTTCTACCAACGTGTTTAACAGTTCTTTTGTGTCTTGTGTGGGTATTTCTGCCCAAAACATTGCATTTCTTGTTTCTACCGCTCTAGATACTGTTTCGTCTAGCACTATATATTTTGTTCCCGTTATTCTTAATGCTTCGTAATAACTGCGAGCCTGCGTTTCTTTAGCACTTAGATCTGTTATTAAAGAAAAATTTTGAGTTAAAGCGTATAGTTTTTTATTTATTTGTGCATTTTCTACACTTGCGGGTTCAAAGGTTTTTTCCAACAGTGGTTTGTTTAGCATGTATCCAAAAAAATGTGATCCTACATATCCCCAAGAATAAGATCGCCAATAAACCGTGTCGTTGTAGGGGAGATGTATCACCCTATTGTTATCGGCATCAGTATTTATTTTTTGTGCAATGTTAAAGTACGCTTGGGGTATTTTGTTATACATAAAAAAACCTAAGAATTGGCCTCTAAAATATGCATTATATGTAATAAAATTTAGTGCCATTAGGCTCACATAAAAAGCTAATGCTACGCTATTTTGTACTTTGCTGGATATTAGGTATCTATAAACTGTTGTTATTGCTACTGCACATGCAATTGCTCCAGAAAAGGCAATAAAAGGATGTAGTTTGGTGTCTCCAAATCTAAACAATACGCCAAATAAGGGTGTTAATTTATTTAAAGCTATAAAAATAAATCCAAGGTATGAGAACTCTTTCATGCTCAAAAACAAAAACACTCCTATAGATATGGGCACCCAAAGTATTCTTTTATACCTTTTAATATTACTTAATACAATTAAGCTTCCAATCAAATATAGTACTGGAAACATTGTCACAACAACCGCATTTAAACCTTTGTTATAGGTGTCTGCTAGAGGATGCAAATATTTTGATCTACTTTGAGTTAAATTTGTTATTTGGGTTTCAAAAAAGCTTGGTAACAATATACTTTGGTTAACAAAACTGTGATACTGTGCTGTTTTATTTAGTTGAATCTCATTGGCATCTATAAAAGTAGGTGCCAACCGTATTATCGATGATTTGTTTAACGTGTAATTTGCAAAAGGCAATAACCAAACAGCATTAATAAGCCCTACTAGCGCAAAGAATGCTAGTACTTTCTTAATTCTACCTTGAGTTATTGCTGTAATACCTAGGTTTATATTTAGCGTAACAAATACAGTTGCAATAATTGCTGCGGGCATTGCCCATAGTGTTGCAAGTAAACCTAAAGCATACGTTTTTAATTTGTGCCTATTATCTAAAAAAAGTATTAAAAAATAAGTAATTAATGGAAGTTGAAAAAATCTTGGCACATAGGGGAATACAGAAAAATAAAATAC
>JAGQNX010000061.1 GCA_020427865.1 candidate division WWE3 bacterium | reverse complement strand
AAAGGTAACATTGTTTTACGTCGCTTTGGTGTTTACGAAAACACCGCCATATCATTTAACGCGGAAGACGATCACAGCCGCAAGGAATATATTGCTGCACTTAGACATTTTATTTCAGAATCTGGCTTTAGTGTTAGTGATGTTGTAGTTTCTTTACCCGAGGACCAAGTATTTACACGCGTAATACAAGTTCCAAATATGAGTCCTGCTGAGTTAGAAACCTCTATCCAGTTTGAAGCCGAGCAGTATATTCCTATACCAATGAGTGAGGTAAATTTTGCTTTTCAGGTGCTAGAGAAGGACACACAGGATACAAGTAAGATGAATGTGCTGTTAGTTGCAGCTAAACTCACTATTTTGAACAAATATTTAGACATTCTAAAAAATGCAGGTTTAAACCCTAAAGGCCTAGAACCTGGTACCCTTGCTATTCAACGTGCATTATTCCCAAGCAAAGAAGACACCAACGCAAAAATAATACTCAATATAACCCGTGAGAGTACTCATATAGTTATAGTGCAACGAGGCGGTGTAAGATTTACCCGTAGTGTTCCTATTGGCGGTGAAACATTTACTAAAGCTTTACAACAGAGTTTAAAGCTAGATTCTAAGCAAGCCTCTGAATATAAGAAAACCTATGGTATGGATCCTTCACAGGTTGAAGGGCACGTATATGGAGTACTAAAACCGCTTATAGACAATATAGTTGGTGAGTTAAATCGTGCCAAGATATTCTATACAAGCCGAAACCCAGGTGTTAATATTGACAAAGTAACTATATCTGGTGGATCTGCTCTAATGCCAGGGTTGTTGGTTTATCTAACTTCTGTATTGGATTTAGAAGTTGTTTTAGCTAATCCATGGCATTCTATTCAGCTATCCTCCCGAATAAGCGAACACAAAGAATATTTATTAAATAATGCACCTATATTTGTAACGCCAATAGGGCTTGCATTAAAGGTTATAAAACATAATAATTAAACTAACATGCCTCAAAGTATAGATTTAATCCCACAACAAGATACCGAGATTGTAAGACAGTCTAAGCTTATTAGAACAAGTACTGTTCTTACTATTTTTTTCTTAGTGGTTACTAGTGTTGTTGCCGGATATTATTTTGTTCGTATTGCTACCTTACGTAGTTCTGTAAACAGTAATAATCGTCGTATTTCTGAAGCCCGCTCTAGGATCGAGAGCCTATCCGCCATCGAAATAGAAGCTCGCAATCTAGATGCACGTGTACGTGTTTTAAGAGAGATTTATTCTAGCAGAAATGAATACTCCGTAATGCTGGACGAATTTTTACGTCGTGTACCTGAATCTGTAGAGGTGTCTTCCTTGAACGTTAGTGTAAATAACACTTTATCTATAGATGGCACAGCCACGGATTACTTAGCTATTTCTTCTTTTGTAAATTCTTTGCTAGAAGAAAAATTTGAAGAAGACAATGTTAATGGTATATTTACAGAAGCCGTTTTAAATTCTGTGACACTTAATCCTCAAACAAATGAAGCCGATTTTTTTATGGTTGTAACATTTGATCCTACAAAGTTAAAGGAAATACAGCAATGAATTTAAATAATCTTAAGGAAACCGTTGTAAATTTTATTGTTCCTATAATTTCTTTATTGGTTACTGTATTGCTTTTGCTACTAGGTATATTTCCTTCTATTTCTAAAGTACCAGAATTAGAAGCCGAGCAAACCACTACTGGCGATCGTGCTACTCTACTGGAAGCTAAGGTTGTTAAATTAGAGAAACTTTTAGATTTTAAAACTACTGTAGAAGAAAATTCTAATTTAGTAAGTAAGGTTTTAATTTCTGAACCTCAAATTCCTGAGCTATTAACACAAATTACAGAAGTTGCCGAAATATCCGGTATCAAAATTACACGTATGGGTTACTCTTTTGGTTCTGTGTCCCCTATAAGCTCTTTAGATAATGCTGAGTTTGAAACTGTATTAGTGTCTTTAGGTGTTGATTCTGATTTCGAAAGTGCTATCAACTTTCTAGAAAATTTAGAAAATGCTGCACGTTTGGTAAATACAGATGTGTTTAGATTTTCCCCTTCCACTTCTGCTGATAGTGAGAATCTTTATGAGTTTACCTTTACCCTATCCTCCCAATACTTGGTAGTGGATTCCCAAGCTGTTACAGATTCCCCTATAGAGGTTGATGTTACTGATGCCTCTTTTGTGACTTTTATGGATAAGCTTAAAGGTCTAAAGTTTTATGAACCTACAGTTGATGACACAGTTGATGCTGAAGAATTAACTAATGAAGAAGTAAATGAAGCAGCTACAGGTGCATCTGAAACATCTTCTACCTCGGGTACTACTGGTACTGGAACTACACCACAATAACCCCTAAAAAATAGTTGAAATTGATTATTTATCAGAATTAGCAAGCTTCCATTTTTCAATTTCTGCATGATTTCCAGAAAGTAGTACTTCTGGTACCTTCCATCCATTAAACTCTTGTGGTCTTGTATAGCATGGATGTTCGTGTTTAAATCTGCTATGGCTTTCGTTGTAGGTGGCTTCTTGCTCTAATACTCCTGGTAGTAGTCTTAAAGTGGCTTCTATAACAGTTAATGCTGGCAATTCCCCACCGGAGAGTACAAAATCGCCTATAGAAATCTTGCATGTAGCTATGTGTTCTTCTACTCTGTGATCTACCCCTTCGTATCTGCCACAAATCAACGTTATATTTTTACCTTTATTGTCTGTTATCCTAGAAAATGTGTTTGCATGTTCTTGTGTGAATTTTTCACCACTTGGTGAAAGTAATATAATACTATCCTGTTTTCCTTGAGTATTAATAATATCTTGTATAGCGTTATAAATAGGTTCTATTCTTAGTACCATTCCTACGCCACCCCCAAACATTTTGTCATCTACCGTGCCCCTCTTATCTATCGAATAATCTCTTAAATTTACTATATTAAACTGCGCAACACCTAAGTCTTGCGCTCTGTTATAAGGCAAGTAACTTAGGTGTTGTTCTATTAGTTTGGGGAGGACAGTTATGATGTTAAAGGTTATCATGCATTATTCGCTGTCGCGTTCTGGATCGAATAAGTCAATTCTTATTCTAAGGTTATCCTTAATAGCTTTTGCTTTAGCAAGTGCTCTTATGCTTTTGATTGTGTTGCCTTCTTTACCAATTACTCTTCCCATATCTGATTGTTTAACGTGGATTGTGTAAAGTGTACCGAAATCTTGAACAGATTCTTCTACTTTTACTGCATCTGGGCTCTCTACAATTTGTTTAATTATGTATGTTACGTATTCTAACATTTGTTATTTTTCGCTTTCTTTTGCAGCGTCGCTAGCTGCTCCTTTTTTACCCCTGTAGGGTTTAAATTTGTACGTGCCAGTTTCTAATTCTGCAACAGATTTAGATACTATAGCGCCTTTTGCCTTCCACTCTGCGAGCTTGTCTGCATCTATATTAAGATCTGCAGGTTTAGTGGATGGATTATAATGCCCCAATACATCAAGGTATTTTCCATTTCTTTTACCTCTAGTATTAGCTGCCACAACTTTAAAAGATGGCGCAAACTTTTTACCTATTCTTACTAGTCTTACTGTTACTGACATAATAATAATGTAGGATCAACCTACGCATGAGATTTTATCAAACGTTTTCAAGCTTGTCCAATGCGTTCTGTGCAGCTTCCTGTTGAGCCTTTTGCTTGCTGCTGCCTATGCCTTCCCCATAGAGCTGTTTTTCTAAATAAACTCCCACTTTAAATGTTCTTTCATGATCTGCTCCCCAAGATTCTAACACTTCATAATTTGGAGTAATACCTCTTAATTCTTGTGCTTTCTCTTGAAACTTAGATTTAGGATCTTTGTACAGTTCGTTTTTTACAATGTCTTCTATTTTATATAAAAGTTCTTTTTCTATAAATTTATGGCAAAACTCTATTCCTTTTTCTATATATAATGCCCCTAAAACCGCCTCGAACGTATTTGCCAAAATATATTCACTTGTTCTTCCTCCAGATTGATCTTCTCCGTTGGAAAGCAGTAAATATTTACCGTAATTTAGACGTTCAGATTCTTCTGCCAATGACGTGGTGCACACCGTTGCTGCCCTATAATTTGTTAGTTTGCCTTCTGGTTGATCTGGGTACTTATTGTATAGGTATTTGGAAGATACTAGTTGTAAAACCGCATCTCCTAAAAATTCTAAGCGTTCATTAGAGGGTAGACTGTAATCTTGGTGTTCGTTTAAATATGATCTGTGAGTAAACGCAGTCTGAAATAAACTTTTATCTTCTATTTTGATGTCTAATATTTCTTCAACGCCTGCAAAATCAAAATCCATTGCTATTATTCTAACTTCTCCGCTAACACTTCTACAAGATCATTTATGGTTACTATCTCGGAAGTGTCATACACTGCAGCTTTACCCGCTCTGGGTGTGTATGTACCCCCTTCATTAGTATCAGTATCTACATGTACAGGGTCATCATCATCTTCTTCATCGACATCAGAGTCATAGTGTGTATCATCTTCTTCATCTGTATCATAGTCTAGACCTAAGTCTATTTCTTCATCTTCATCGTTAAAAGAAAAGTTATATTTTGCTTCTAAGTGTTCGATTAGTTCGCTTAGTTCCATTGGACCAATATTTAAGTCTGCTTCAAATTCTGCATCTGGATTAATATCTGAAGGATCTACACCAAATTTATTGGTTAATAATTTTGAAATTGTTGTGTAATAGTTTTGCATTTTTACTCCTGTTAAATTGTTATTAAAAATAAGTTACAAGTCTTTTTAAGATGTTTTTATAGCTTTGTCAATTATAAATTTATTTTTCTAACACAGTTTCTATTGTGGTATGCACTTTGGGACTGTTATCTTGCTCTATAATCGTTCCTAACACCCCATTAATGAACTTACTTGATGTATCGTTCCCAAACTCTTTAGCAAGCTCTATAGCCTCATCTACAGCCACTTTGTTAGGTAGATCTGTAAAAAGTATTTCACTTACTGCTATTCTTAAAATTGTTAGGTCCACTTTAGAAATTTTGTCTATTGGCCACTCGGGTGCATTTTGTTGGATTAAGTCGTCAATCTCTTTTTTGTGAGTTTCTATGTTTTCTATTATGTTTTCTGTAAGTGAAAAGTCGGTAGAAGGGC
>JAGQNX010000060.1 GCA_020427865.1 candidate division WWE3 bacterium | reverse complement strand
CTTGGTTTTTGGAAACGAAGTTAGAGGAGTGTCTGATACCTTATTACAAAAAGCAGACAAGATTATTGAGCTTACAAGGTATGGCAATCATCATTCTTTAAACATTACAACGTGTGCTGGAATAGTGTTGCATGAATTCACACGCAAAATTTGTAATTAGTTTTATCAATATATATAATGTTAACTATGAATAAACTTGCCCTCTTATTAACAGTAGTTATCTTTACTACATTTACTACACCCGTTTTTGCACAAGAAGTTGATAATCCACCAAAACCTAGACCAGGATTTATGCCTTCTATGAATAGACAGGATACAGAATCTAATAAGGAAAATTTAAATAAAGAACACCGCACATTAGAGCGTACTATGAAAAACACATGTTCGAATTTTCAAGCGCGCTTAAATGATAGAGCTACAAGATTTTCTAGAGATGATAGAGCAGAGAATAAGTATGCAAATCTGCTCGAACGGCTAAACGACATAGTAGAAAAGCTTGATTTGTTAGGTCTGGAAACAACAAATCTTCAAACACACATTGCAGAACTAGAAGCAAAAATTTCCTTACATAACGAGTTACGAGTGCAGTTTAAAAATAAAGTAGCCCAAGTACCTACAATAACATGTACAGAAGATACGCAACCTAAAGACTTGGCTGAGGAGTTAAAGGCTTATAGAGCAGATCTAAAAGTCCTCTTAGATAATATAAAAGCAGAGAGAGAAAATGTTCGAACTTTTTATAAAGAGGTAATAAGAGAAGATATAAGAGACTTAAGAGAACAAGCTAAAAACTTAAAAACAGAAAGTGAGCAAACAAATGAATAACAAAGGTTTTACCCCTATTGTACTAATAGTAGTACTAGTAGCATTATTAGGAGTAGGAGGGCTTTACTATTACGTAACAAGATTACAGAATAAAGTGTTTGAGAGTAATGAAGAAATAGATTTACTGTATACAAACCCGTCTGCCGAAGTTCAATATGAGCAATTTGAACAACTAAATGAAACCGAGAACACACCAGAAACCATTAATAAGGAAGCATTAGATACATTAGATGCACTCATAAACGAAGTAGAAACTACATCGGTAGACGAAGCTGATTTAGATCTTAACTTGTAAGCTGCTCTTTTAATATTCTAAGAAACCCTAGAATTTTTACGGAAGTTAATATAGTCCATGTAATAGGTTTTGGGTAATGAGTAAAATGCTTTTTATAAAATATTTCCATAGCATCTACAGAATTTTTACGTGAGCGTAAGCGGGTTTCTTTGCTAGCTTTAGATATGTTAGCGGAACTTGCTCTAACACCAACAGTTACTCCTTTATAATGTACCGCTTCTAAATTACCCATATAAACTATTTTGTATCCTGCTTTTTTTATTCGAAAACACATATCAACATCTTCACCATATAAAAAGTAGTCTTCATCCCAACCGTGTAACTGCTCCAAAACAGATCTTTTAATTACCATAAAATGTGCAATGCAAAGATCAATCTCATGGGGGGAATTTAAATCGGCACCCGCTAAAAAGTATTTATTAAAGTAGGTAGAATTTTTGAAAATAGTAGATAAACCCGAAAACTTAAAGAAAGAAACTAGAGGAGTAGGAAAAGCCCTATGAGCATCCATATCTAAACTACCATCACGTAAAACTAGTTTAGGAGTAACTGCACCTACATCCTTATGCTGATGCATATAGCTTAAGATTTGTGAAAGAGTATTGTCTTTAGGAAAAGCATCACTACCTAAATATGCAATATAGTCAGACTTAGCCTCACGTAACCCCACATTACTTGCATAAGCTAAACCTTTATTCTGCGTTTGTTCAATTAGTTTAACTTGTGCAAAATTAGATTTTACCATTTGTACAGAATCATCAGGAGACGCATTATCTACCACAATAACCTCCATATTTAAGCCATCTTTTAACGAAAATAAGTTTGTTAGACACTCCTTTAAAACTTCGGAAGTGTTATAATTTATAATAACAACGGATATGTCGAGTTTATTAGACATAGTAGTATTTTAGCAAATTATAAGGAAAAACATGACACACACCTTACCAAACCTTTCTTACAGTTATGAAGATTTAGAACCATACATTGATTCAAAAACTATGGAAATACATCATACAAAACATCATCAAGGATACATAAACAATTTAAACAAAACATTAGAAAACCATGCAGACTTAGCACAATTACCTATAGAAGATTTACTTAAAAAATTAGACACGTTACCAACAGAAATTAAAATAGCGGTTCAAAATAATGGGGGAGGACATTATAATCATAGCCTTTTTTGGGAATCTCTTAAGCCAAACGCACAAGCTTTAACAGACGGCGCATTAAAAACAGCGTTAACAGAAACATTTGGATCTACAGAAAGCTTTATAGAAAAATTTAATACCGCAGCAACAACCAGATTTGGAAGCGGATGGGCGTGGTTAGTTGTAAGCTCCAGGGGAGATTTAGAAGTTGTATCTACTCCAAATCAAGATAATCCTGTGAGCATGGGAGCTACACCTCTCCTAGGATTAGATGTATGGGAACATGCATATTATTTAAACTACCAAAACAGACGTGCAGACTACGTTGCTGCGTTTTGGAACATAGTT
>JAGQNX010000059.1 GCA_020427865.1 candidate division WWE3 bacterium | reverse complement strand
GGGTCTCCGTATACCCCTGCGCTAGAAACTTGTAGAAACTTAGCTTTGTGTTTTTTTGCAAGCCCTAAAAGATTCATAGTGCCAATAGTGTTAATCTTTAGGGTTCTAATTGCATTATATTGAAAATGTACTGCTGCTCCTGAACACGTGAGATTATATACCTCGTCTATGAGCATTTCGTCTAAAAATAATGGATTAACCACATCGTGATTAATGAATAAAAAGTTATCTTTAACTAAAAGGTTTCTAATGTTTTCTCTGTTACCTGTAAACAAATTATCCACACAGATAACATTGCGTCCCTTTTTTATAAGATATTCACATAAATTAGAGCCTATAAAGCCCGCTCCTCCAGCAACTAGGCTCGTTTTTATAACAGCCATACAGCGAGTATATCATGTCCTTTTGTATTCAAATACTTGCTTTTTATTAATGTCTTGGTATTTACCCCAAGGATTCTCTTATTATCTTACATCCTTCTACTATTTTATCCTCGGCTACATTAGTAAAATTTAACCTTATAAACCCTTTTCCATCTTGTGGATTCGGAAAAAACACTTCACCCGGCACAATGTATACCCCCTTTTGTTTAAGTTTTTCGTATAAAGCTTCGCCTGTTATATCTTTTTCTAGTTTCACCCACAAAAACATTCCACCTTGTGGTTTGTTTATCTCAAATCCTTGTTGCGTAAGTGGTGCAAGTTCTTTAACCATGGTATCTAACCGCTTTTGGTATAAATTTATTATTTTGGGGAGATGCTCTGTTAACAATCCTTTAGCTACATATAATTCTGCAATTGCTTGTGTTAAATTGCTTGTATGGAGTTGAATCATTTGAGCAGTGCTTGCTAGTTTTGATACTATCTCTGTGGTACTTATAAAGTATCCAACACGCAACCCCGGTGACAGTATTTTAGAAAAAGTCCCTAAATAAATTACGTTTTCGGGTGCATCGCAGTATATGGGTTGTAAAGGCTGCCCACTATATCTTAGTTCATTATAGGGATCATCCTCTATAAGCAATGTATTGTATTTTTTGATTAGTTCTGCAATTTTTGTTCTTTTATCTTGTGAGGTGGTGATACCTGTGGGGTTATGAAAGTTAGGCATTATATAAGTAACCGACTCTCCTTGTTTTAATAGTTCTTCGTAGTGTTCTATATTTATACCGTCGTTTTCTGTTTTTATTTCTATTATTTCTGCACCAAACGAACTAAAAATAGGTAAAATCGCAAGATATGTTGGAGATTCCACAAGCACTCGCATATTGGGTTTTATAAACTGCTTTGCAATTATATATGCGGCACTTTGAGAACCCGTTGTTACACCAATATTACTGGCTGTGGTACTAATTTGTTTAGACTTTACGTATTCAGCTAGTGTTTGTCTAAATGAATCAAGTCCTGCAGCTCTGCTATATTGTAATAAGTTAGCCCCTTTTGTATCTAATGCTTCGACTGCAAGATTTTTAACAATATTTACGGGAAAGCTTTCTGGTGCAGGTAGTCCACCTGCAAAAGAAATTACGTTGGGTAATGCGGTGGCATTAAGTATATCTGTTAATACTTTATCTGCTAGGTTTTTAGACATTTAGATCTTTCTTAATAAATTTATACAATGTTATAAAAAGTATTCTTATTTTGTATTAGTTAAGCACTCAAGAATACCCTCTATTATTTCACTAAGCGTACTTTTTGATTTAACGTAATATTTTGTTAAGCCTTTGTTTATATATTCTTGAATGCTTTGGGTATCTGATTCTCCTGTTACCAATACTGTTGGTACATTTTTGTATATAGAATCATCTTTTTTAATTTCATTAAAAAAAACGTTAGCATTAGTTTCTGGTAGATAATGATCTAACCAAAACAAATCTATATTTGTTTTTGTTTTTAAAATTTCACTTGCCTCTTCCACGGTGCGTGCTGTTATTACTTGTAGGCCTTTGTTTGCGAGTTTTAGCTTTGCTGCGTCTGCTAGAAGTTTTTCATCCTCCAATACTAGAATGGTCTTCATATTTTTATTCTAACATAGCATTCACTTGTACTTAATGTATAATGTCTTTGTCTGTCCCCTATAACAAATGAAACTACGCAACTTTGGTTTACTTGTTGCTGCCCTAATGTTTACAGCACTTTCGAGTGTTGTCGTTTATGCTTTGTCTGTTAGTTCTGCAAATGATCTTGGTTTTAGAACTTTTAAAACACTTTCCAACGAAAAACCTACACAATATGGCTTTGTAGAAATTTGTGGCACTGTAGACAACAACAAAAAAGATATTTCGTTTGTGCCCCCACTTTATCAAGTTGGTGATTTGCGTACGCATAATTGGGTTCCAGGGTGGTTCGATTTATCTAAAACCTTATGTGCTAATTCGGATGCCCCTATATCTCAGCAAGGATTATGCCATCCTTTCCCAAATTATAATGGGGATATTAATTATTCTCTTGATAAAACAAAGCCTTATTGTACAGCGGGATCTTTAGAAAAAGTTCATGCTTATGTTTGTGATAGTTCTGTAACAAATGGTCATATATGGGATGGGTGTGGAGGTAATGCAAGTTATACCTATTTAACAGATAATGGTGGGTCATTAAGTTTAGGTGATCTTGATTCTATTAAGCAAAATGGAACAGGCAAAGGTTTGGAATGTGGTTCTACTGTACAACTAGATATTTTTAACGCTTCTTGTACTGCTTCTATGATTGCTGAACACTATTTGCTAGCAGAATCAAATCCTGAAGGTGCGTATAATCCTGACAACTTTCCAAAAGACTCGCAAGGTGTTCCTACATTTTGTTTGGCCAAAGATGCTTTTGTATGGTATTCAGGAAGCTGTGCAACTACAGAACCTTTCCCTACTATTAGTGCTAGCATTACTAAAACTATAGATACTCAAGCCTCTAGTGGAGACGATATTACCTATAAAAAAAGAGACACGATAGTGTTTGATATAAAAGTTAAAAATACAGGATCATCTAGTTTAACTAATGTGAAAGTTGAAGATATTATTCCCAAGTATACTCAAATTTCCCTAGATAAAAGTCGGGATTTAGGAAGTATTTGGACTTGTCCTACGGGATTATCTTCAGGTGATTTGTGTTTCTTACATGTTGGTTCCCTAATTCCAAATGAAGAAAAAATATTTAAAATGGTTGTAAGTGTTGATCACTATACTAGTAGTAAGGCACTTGATTCTAGCAATCAAGCTTGTGTTGTAGCCGATCAAAAATTTAGTGAAAACGTATGTGCTACTGCAAATTTTAGTTTGTCTTCTAACAAGGAAAATACTTTAAATGTGTATGTAGATAAGCATGTTAAGTTAACTACAAGTTCTACTTGGCAGGATAAAATTTTTGATGTTGCCAAAAATCAAACTTTTGAATTTAGGATTTCAGTTAAAAACAATAGCGAATCTACCGTAGAAAATCTTAAGATAGTAGATACCTTGCCTGATTCGTTAGAGCGGCTAAGTGGGTCTGGGCTAACCGAAACTATAGATGTGCTTGCACCTGGAAAGGTTAAAGAATTTATCTTTATAGCACGTGTAAAAGGTAGTGAATATACCAATAATATAGATACATGTTCTCAAAACAAAGTTGCAGTATATAAAAATGACGAAAATATCGCTGATGCTGATTCTTCTGTATGTTATCGAACCGTTGCTGTTTCAACTTTGCCTACTACAGGACCTATCGCGAATATGTTAATGGGAATTATGGGCATTATCTCTGTGTTTTTAGGGTTTGCCTTAAAAGCTAAGTACTACTTATTAGGTTAATTGTTGCTTTGAGTATTATGTTCCAGCCCAAAAATATAACGTGCTCTAGGGCGGGCTAACTTTTCATCTATATAGTCTGAGTATACGCTAAATCCGAGAGGTAAATATAATTTGTTTAGTGCAATATCATTAATGGTACGTGCTACAACCCTATTGAATCCAAGTTTCCAGTATAAGTCTACTATCTCTTTAGTTAGGTGTTTCCCTAGCCCTTTACCTCCATGCACCTTTTTTGCTCCATCATGTATGACACCTAGCATAGATAAGTACGCTACCTTTTCTTTTTTATTTGGGGCAACTGTTGATATAGCTTCCATTACAGCACTTCCTTTAGCTGGATTAATTTTATTTAATTGTTTTAGTGGCAGTCCCCAGAAAAAACCTACCATTTCTTGTTCTGGCGTGTTGTTTATAACATAAACCAAAATTGCACCTTTTCTCTTAAGCTCCTGATGAATTATCTCGCGTCTTTTTTGTTCTGCTTCCCACGTTAGATTGTATAGAGGATCTGTGCGTTGTGCCTCTTCCACGGACTGTTTGTAACTATCTCTCCATGTCATTTGTAGTTTATCTATTAGCTCCGGGTTTTTTAATGCTGTTTTTCCTGAACATGCTCGAATTGAATAAGTATCCACTATTATTTCAGGTGTTTGAGATGTTATTTGTTCTGTCTTGACCTTTAGTCCTATTTTGGTGTTGCTCACAATTTGGCATTTTATACCTATTTTTTTATTTTGCAAATCTTATATTTAATAATAATTGAGTATATGCTAGATTGGTATTATGCTAACTGCTCCCAATATTTTTCATTCAAAAATCTATAAAAAAGTTGGTGCATTAATTGTTCTGTTTTTTCTTTTTTTAGGGGTTGGTTTTTATGCCTATACAAATTCTAACTATTACACTACCCATGTTGTTGTTGGCCCTAAATGGGTAAATCAAGCACAGTTTGCAGGCATGTATGTAGCTCAATCTAAAGGTATATATAAAAGACAGGGTTTAGATGTATCTTTTAAAGAATATGATGTTGAAACTAATCAATTCGAAGATTTGCTATCAGGTAACACCGATTTTGCACTTGTAAGTGCTGAAGAATTTCTAGAATCTGTTAGTAATGGTGCTCCCATTACAGCTATAGCTATTATTTATCAAGTCTCTCCTTATACAGTTGTTTCCCTAGCTGCAAATAATATAAATACCCCTGCGGATTTTAAAGGCAAAATATTAGGGAATAAGGGAGGCAAGTTGGAATCTGCTATCTTTTATAGGCTTATGTTAAATAGCGTAGGTTTAACTGAAAAAGATGTAACAGTAAAGAACTTGGGCTTTGACATGCATGAATACGAAAACTTGCTTACCGGTACAGATGTTATTGGTTTATACAGAACTGACCAATTGTATTTTTTTGAGCAATCGGGTCATCAGTATACGCTAATAAATCCAGAAAATTATGGTATTAATGGCTTTAACGATATTTTAATTACACGCAACGATATGATTGCTTCTAATCCAGAATTGGTGCAGGCTTTTGTTTCCTCTACCATAGAAGGTTGGGAATATGCTATTGCAAATCCTAAAGATGCTGTGGATATTACCTTAGAATATGTTACTAATCCAAATTATTTAGATGTTGATTATGAACTATTTATCTTAAATAAAAGCATTCCTTTAGTAAAGCCTGACCAAAATACTCGTGTTGGCTCTATGACATTTGCACAATGGAATAAATTGTATTCTCAGCTTGTTCAAAAAGGGTTTTTGTCTGCTGATTTAGATATTACAAAGGTTTACACCACAGAATTCTTAAGATAGTTATGCAAAAATTTAAAGTTAAACTTCCCCAACTTTTTAGTGAACTACATTTGCCTATTGTTCTTATATTACTGATTATAGGGTTGTCTGCTTACGCTGCTCGGGCTGTATATATTATTGGTCTAGAAAGAGCTCATGAAAGATTGGATAGACGAATTTCGGTAGAAACGCAACATGTATCACTTACTACGGAACAACTGCTTCATAAATATAGTGTATTGCTGTTATCTACCCGAGGTTTATTTGCTGCAAGTACCAACGTTGACAGAGCTGAGTGGGCTACCTATGTAAAATCCTTAGATATTAAAAACGAATTTCCTGCGCTTAGCGCTTTAGAGTATATTAAACGTGTTTCTGATGAAGATCTTTCAAGTTATATTAGTAGTGTACGTACGGATGTTACTGTTAATCCAGAAGGCTATCCCAGTTTTGACACTTACCCTAAAATCCAAGATTCCGAACATTTTGTAGTACATTATGTTGAACCGTTTGAGGCAAATAGTTATCTATTTGGTTATGATTTGTACACTAGTGATGTTCGCCGTTCTGCTATAAATATTGCTCGTGATACTAATAGTGTTGTGATTACAGCTCCCGTTGTAGTACCCACGGATGATCAAGATAGAAAAGCATTTTTGATGGTATTGCCAATTTATAATCAAAAAGTGGATTTATCTACACTTGATGCACGTCGCGAAAATTTAGTGGGTGTCTTGGTTGCAGTTATTCGTGCTGCAGATTTTTATAATCAAGTGTTTCTTACATCTTCGTTAACACAAACAGATGCTTTAAATGTTGTGGATGTGACACAAGCCCCCTTACCATTACATTCTTATTTTAGTAACTCTTATACAGGAGTTAAGGTGTTAGAAAACATCCCACTTGTAAGTAAGTTTAGAATAAACGCAGCTACGCGCACGTGGTTATTGGAGTTTAGGTCTTCTGCACAGCCTACTCTTACCGGTTTAGAGTCGTTTACTCCTTATTTAGTTTTTGCTGTAGGTATGACTTTTGCACTAATTGTAGGTGTGGTTATTTATAATACATTACGCGTTACTTCTAAAGCTAAAAAACTCGCTGCAATGTTAACTCAGGATCTAGAAAAATTTAAGCTTGCTGTTGAAAATGCTTCAGATCATATTATTATTACAGATCCTAACGGTGTAATTTTATATGCCAATAAACGCGTTACTCAGATTACTGGTTACTCTCAAGAAGAAGTTATAGGTAAAACCCCTAGCTTGTGGGGTGGTCAAATGCCCAAGGAGTTTTTTGAACATCTTTGGCATACCATAAAGGTTGAAAAGAATATATTTAGTGGGGACATTGCTAATAAGCGCAAAGATGGCACTGCTTATATTGCTTCCATACAAATTTCTCCGGTTGTGGATACTAGAGGCGAAGTGAAATTTTTTGTTGGTATTGAACGTGATGTGTCTCATGATCGTGATGTTGATCGTGCCAAAACTGAGTTTTTATCTTTAGCGTCTCATCAGCTTCGTACCCCATTATCTGCTTTAAGATGGTATGCCGAAATGCTAGAAAGTGGTGATGGTGGTCAACTTACAGCAGAGCAACAAGAATATGCCCATACTATTTTGGTATCTAGCACACGTATGATTGAGTTAGTTAATGCTTTGCTAGATGTTTCTAGAATGGAATCTGGTAAGATTGAAGTCTCTGCCACTATGGTAAGCCCTCTTGAACTATTAACTTCGCTTATTAGTGAACTAAAACCTCAGTTTGATGAAAAACAAATTATTCCACAACTAAATGTTGCAGCAAATGTATCTAATGTATATGCCGACGAAAAGTTATTGCGCAATGTTTACTTAAATCTGTTAAGTAATGCAATAAAATACACTCCTCAAGGTGGTGCAATTTCTATATCTTTTGAAGAAAATAATGGTTATTTAAAGTCTTTTGTTAAAGATACTGGATATGGAATTCCTAAAAAAGACTATGACAAAGTCTTTCAACGATTTTATAGAGGCGACAATGTTAAGGTATTTGTAAGTGAAGGTACTGGATTGGGACTATACTTTATTAAGTCTGTTATAGAATCAATGCATGGTGAGATTGGTTTTGAATCCGAAGAAAACAAAGGAACTACCTTTTGGTTTACCTTACCGACTTCTGCGGATTTTATATCTTAATAGATGTTTGGGTCTTTTTAATAAGTTCTATTTTTTCTACGCGTGATAACTTTTTAATACACGCTTCTCTTTTTTGTGCTTCTGACCTGTTGTTATATTCTTCCCAGTAAACAAGAACTACCGGACGCCTTTTTAGTGTGTATTTTGCACCTCTTTTACTTGTATTGTGGTCTAGCACGCGTTTGTGTAGATTATTGGTTATTCCAGTGTAAAGAGTGTCATCATTGCATTTTACAATATAGGTATAATAGAGATTCACAATTAAAATTATACCTACGTGAGTCATATAGTGCCTCTTAGTTTATTAAATTTTCTTGCGTAAAATCCGATTTTTATATACCCGAAGTAATTGCGTAGACAGTTATTTATATATATATTAAATAGTACAAGTTATAAATTAGAAAGGCTAAAAAATGGCACATGTGTTATATATAAAAGCTAACTCCCGAGACAATTCCGCAACCTATACAGTTAGCGATGCTTTTGTAGAAAGTTATAAAGAAGCAAACCCCGAAGACACCGTAGAAGTATTAGATTTATATGAAGCTGGCGTTGATTTTATTCGCGGTGATGTAATGAGTGGAGAGGGTGATACATCTGTATACATGCAACATGCTCAAAAATTTGCATCTGTTGATAAATACTTAATAGCAGCTCCAATGTGGAACTTTTCTTTTCCTGCAATCTTTAAAGCATATATCGACTATGTTGTAATGCATGGAGTTACATTTGAATTTACCTCAACAGGTGCTGTAGGTCTTCTTGCAGACAAAGGTAAAAAAGCTCTACTAATAAGTGCTAGTGGTGGTAACTATGCTACTCCAGAGATGGCACCTTTAGATTTTAGACTCCCCTACCTTAAAGCTGTATTTGGATTTATGGGAATTACAGAAGTTGATGCTGTATATGTTTATGGAACAATGCAGTCAGCATCCAAAGATAGTGCTGTAGAAACAGCATTAACTGATGCCAAAGAAAAAGCATCTAATTGGTAATAAAATGTTGACACATATAAATGTGTTGTGTATATTACCAAAACGCTGATGATTTATTTCATTGGCGTGCTTGAAGAAGCCACCTTAGGGTGGCTTTTTCTTTTTTACAAATTTTCATAATATCAGATAGTAATTCCAAATCTAAGCTTGTTATTACAACATTACCTGTTTTGCATATACTGTAGCTGTAGATTCTATAGATCTTATTTTTCTGTATTGTGTGATTGCAAATACACCTATTGTAAGACCTGTTCCCACAAAGAATGCTTGTATTGCAAAAATCCCAGATGCCAATCCTATGGCATTAAGTATTGTACCTACCACAGCTTTTCGTGTTAAGCCTGTTAAAGATAATACACTTGCTAATTCCGTGTGTTTTACTTCTGTTGATAGTGCAAGTTTAACTTTAAAGTAAATTAGTTCCACTATCGCTAAAGTTATTAAATAAAATGTAATACCTATATACTTGCTTATTACAATTGATGTAGCTAAAAGGTATAGTGTTGCTAATATAAGTAGCCATTGTTTAACTGTAAAAAACTCAAATTTTTCTAAATATAAACCCACGGTTCTTGCTCCCATAGAAATGGCAATTAGAAGTCCCACTATTTGTAGGTTAATATTAAGAATCTCTTCAAATGATCCAATTATAGTTTTTGCAACACCTCCAAGTCCTCCAGTAACCGACATTAGAATAATTATAAGCATACCGTTTTTGATTGTCTTAATTGTATTTATACTTTGGGTGATTGTTTGAATTAGTTTTTCTTTAACTATGTATTTTGTTTCTTCTTTTACTAACAACGTAAATATAGTAGATAGTAGGTTGGTTATTATACTTAGATAAAGCGTATATTCTAGTTTTAAACTTCCTATAATTCCAGATATTGCAAATGCAAGTGTAAGAGTTACATATCTAACATATTGAGACTCTTTTAAATCTTTTTTAAAATCTTTGGAAATCTTTTTAAGAAGTGCAATATCACTTCCACTATTTAATGTAAGTCCTAAAGCAAGCGCTATCACTGCTAGAATAAATCCTACTATATGTGATGCATATAATAATATTATAAATCCTAATGCATTAAAGATACCCGCCAGAGCTACTGATATTTTGTGCCCATAGTGATCTCCAATTATTCCTGTTGGAAATTCTAAAACTATAACTAAATATGAATATATAGCTATAAGCCAAAATGCATAATCTATTGTGAAGCCTTTGTATATATAAAATGGTATAGCAACGACTCCCCAAAAATATAGTTCGTAAAATATTCTGGAGATATAAAAATAGCGTAAGTTGTTTTTCTGCTGGGTTTGTAACAAAGTCATTCCACCATCTTACAGTCATTATTTTCTAATTAAAGTGTTTTCTCCTTATTGTCTTTGCTTGCTATAGTTAAGTAAGAATTAATATGTATAAAAGTATTGTAAAACTATTTGCTGTGATCTTTGTATTTATAGGTCTTACCCGTAATGTTTTTGCTGGAGACATTTGCGGCGGAAATATTGTTTGCTTTATTGTATTTCCCTTGGTTCTATTTATACCCTATTTACTAGGTATAGCCCTTCTCTTATTTGGAGTACTAACTTATTTTGCAAGTCGCCTGTCTTTGATTAGGCGTATAATTTATTCTTTAGTATTAGCTACCTTTTTGAGCCTATTATATATAAATGTTGTGTCTGCTTGGGTATCAAAAGCATCTATAATAAGATCGTACAGGCAACAAATGCGTGATTTATCTTATACTGTTTATGTTCCTACAAAATTCCCTGCGGGTTTTTATTTAGAGGATGTAATGTTTAATTCTGCTGCAAAGCACGCATACCCATCATTTATGTATAGAAACGAGAGCGAATATTTTTATGTGGCAGAATTTAAAGTACCCGAGACTTTGTCGTTGTTACCCCCAGTATGTTCTGTAAGCGGTAATAGTAAAGTAGCTTTTGAAATCTTTTATTCGGGAACCACCTCGGGGTTACACGGTGATTGTGCTGTTATAAATACCACCACAGGTATTAATATTTATAAGATGCAAGACCATACGCTGTCAAAATCCCTAAATATTGCCTTGATAGTAATAGATGAGACCTTAATTACTATCACAGGGCATAACTTAAATGATACGGATTTATCTAGTTTTGTGGATAGTTTTGTTATTGCAGATCCAACTTCTATGGATATTGTTATTTCAGATGTTCATATTGGGTACTAACACTTAAATGGTTATAAGATTCTCTTCTACCGAACTTAATAATATAAAAGTTTCTTATGTGGGTAAACATAACTTTTCGACAGAATATATTAAAGCTTGTGATGTTGTTTGGAACGAGCTAGTAGAATCTGGTAAATCTGTGGGCAAAGAGTTTTGGAATGGGGAGCTTTATACTCTTGATAATTTATATTTGGACGAGACAAATATACCTGTACTTGAGTTTGGTAGCTTCGAATATAAAGATAGACTATATAAAAAAACCCTTAGTACTACGGATTTTATAGCTAACTATGGCTTAAACCATTTACATTCTCATTGTGGTGCTTGTTGTTATTTAATTACAACCGACTACAAAATTGTTATTGGCAGAAAGACCACAAGTGTGGGGTTAGAAAAAGGCATATTAGGTGCTGTAGGTGGCAATCTAAATAAAGATGAACTCGAAATTTATACCTTTAATGATATTTTTAAATCAGCAATTAAAGAGGTTGAAGAAGAAGTAAATTTAATAGTAAACCCAACTAAATTTAAGTTTAGGCAGTTATGTCATTTTAATAACTATTATTTATTTGAATTTATCTACTTATTAGATATTTCATCTCAAAAAGTTGACTCAATTTTTAAACCCGGTGAATTTATAGAGCTTCTCACCTTTACACCGGACGAACTTGTAAATTTAAATGCTTCTATGATTTTGGATTTAAAATATTCTAAACAATTTTTGGGAGACATATTAAATACATTTTAGCTTATTTGCTACAATACTTTTATGATAAGTAATCGTGATACAAATTTGGTTTGGGTAGACTGCGAATTTACAGGCCTAGATGCTAGACAAAATAAAATCACAGAAATCGCCTGTTTAGTAACCAATAAAAACTTAGACATAATAGCCGAAGGACCTGAAATTATTATTAATCAACCCCGAAAGGCTTTTGACACTACAAACCCTTTTATTATAGAAAATTTTTTAAATACAGGATTTATAGATAAGGTTGTTTCTTCTTCCTACAACGAAAAACTTGCCGAAGGCGAAGTACTAGATTTTATAAAACAACATGTATCTGAAAAATCGTCTCCTTTGTGTGGAAATTCTGTTTATATGGACAGACTTTTTATTATAAATTACATGCCCTTACTTGATTCGTATTTACATTATCGATTACTAGATGTTTCCTCAATTAAAATCTTGGCACATAGTTGGTATTCTGAGTTACCTAAGTTTGAGAAAAAAGAAACTCATCGTGCTATGGATGATATTAGAGAATCAATCGAAGAGCTAAAGTATTATAGATCTCATATATTTAAATAGATAAGATGAAAATCATTGCACATGGAGGTTACTCCTCACGGTATCAAGAAAATACTCTAGAGAGTTATAAAGCAGCTATACCTTATAATCCGTACGCTTTAGAAATGGATGTAATATTTGATTCTGAACACAATATACTTAAGTGTTTTAGACCTGTCGGAAGTTCAAACAATGCAGGTATATTTATTTCTCTAAATGAAGACATGTCAGTTTACCCTTCTTTTACGGATTTGCTATCTGCCCTATCTTGGGAAGGTAAGGTACTAATGGATATAAAAAATCCAAGTATTGATGCATTAAAGTCCGTTTTAATGTTGCCCCCAAACATACAGAATAGTCTTATTGTAGGTATCCGTGATGAATCTTTATTAGAGTTTTTAAATAATATAGAGTATACGTTTGAAACAATTGGACTAATAAGTTCTTTAGAACAAGTTAAAAAATTTACATCTCAAGGTTGTACTTATATAAGACTATGGCAACATGACTTAACTACTGAACATTTAAATTCTAGATTTTATGGTACTAAGATTTGGATAACTCCCGGAACTAAAACACCTAGGACAGCAGGAGATACAACATTAGCCGACTTGTTAAAATTTAATGATCTTGGAGCTGATGGAGTCTTGTTAAACGATTTAGAGTTAGGTGCACTTTTTTTAAAAACATTATGAAAGAATACACTGGAGAAAATGTTAAAAATTATCGACAACCTTCTGACAAATATGTACGCTTATTTCCTGCAATAAAGACTGCCCTAGATACCTACGCCACACAACAATCTAATGTGTTAGATTTGGGTTGTGGAGATGGTATTTTATATTCTTTATTCTTTAACGATGCTAAGTATTCATATACAGGTATAGATTTGTCTGGAGATATGGTTGCACAAGCAAAGTCTAAAAATCCAAATGGTAACTTTGTAGTTGGAGATGCCACAAATCTTCCTAAAGATTCGTTATATGATTTGGTTATTGCTAATATGCTATTTCCTTCAATCTCTGACTTTGCAAACTTTACAGCAGTTTTTGAACAAGTTTCTAAGGTGCTAAAGCCTAATGGGTATTTTATCGCTACAATAATTAATCCGTTTTTAGATGGCTATATGCAAGCAGAGTTATTTAATCGCACAGATATAGAAACTGAATTTAAAGGTTATTATGAATCAGGTGCTCGTTATTTAGCTCATAGAGACATTGACGGTGTTAAATTTACCTTTGAGGATTATCATTGGCAGCTTAGTGATTACATTAAGGCAGGTTACAAATCATCACTAGCTTTAATAAATATAGATGAGTGTGTTCCTATAAAAATTGAAAATGTGAATCCTATTAAGATTTTAAAGATGCAAAGTATTCCTACTTATTTAGTCTTGGTATTTTGTAATTCTAGAGTGTAGATGTAGTAAAGTTTTTTGCTAAAAAATCCGTAAATTGTTGTGCAACTTGTTTGTTGGCTAATCTATTTACCTTTTAACCTTAAGCTGTTCCCCACTACGCTAACAGAGCTTAACGCCATAGCTAAACTAGCAATTATTGGTGACAATAGTATTCCAAAAAACGGATATAAAATTCCTGCGGCAATTGGAATTCCTAAAGTGTTGTATCCAAATGCCCAAAATAGATTTTGTTTTATCGTAGATAAAGTTTTTTTGGAGATTTCTATTGCTTCATAAGTTTTAATCACAGAACCTCCTAATAAAACAACATCACCTGATTCAATTGCCACATCTGTACCTGTACCCATTGCTATACCTATATGCGCTTGTGCAAGTGCTGGGGCATCGTTAATACCATCACCTACCATAGCTACTATGTTTCCCTCTTTATTTTGGAGCTCTTTAATTTTATCTGCTTTTTGATTAGGTAGTACCTCGGAAATTACATTTGTAATTCCTAACTTACTAGCAACAGCTTGTGCAGTTTTTTTATTGTCACCCGTGAGCATTATTGACGTTATATTTTTTTGTTTAAGTTGAGTTACTAGATCTATTGCTTCTTCTTTTATTGGATCTGCTATACCTAAAAATGCCACAATTTTATTATTTAAAGCCACAAATGCTATTGTTTCTCCTAATTCCATTTTATGTTGTGCCTTTGTATTTAAAGATTCGCTTATTTTAATTTTGGCATCATCCATTAATTTTTGATTTCCAATTAATACCTCATCATCGTCAACTTTAGCTCTTATTCCTTTACCTGAAACATCCTCAAAAAAGTTAACCTTTAATTTTTTACTAGAGCTAAAGTAGTTGATTACAGCTTCGGCCAATGGATGGTGCGATTTACTTTCTATCGAATAAATAATGTCTTTTATATATGTTTGGTTTTTTATATCTTGTGCAAATTCTAAAGTTTGTACTTCTGGATGACCTTTTGTTAGTGTTCCGGTTTTGTCAAAAACTATGTGTGTAATTTTGTTGGCGAGTTCTAAAGCTTTTGCATCTTTAATTAAAATGCCCCTTTTTGCCGCTTTACCTGTTCCTACCATAATTGCCGTTGGTGTGGCTAACCCCAGAGCACATGGGCACGCAATTATAAGCACCGTGGTAGCAGTATAAACAGCTAGTGGTAGTGTTTCAAATACTGCCCATATCACAAACGTAGCTACTGCAGTTACTAAAACTACTGGTACAAAAATACTCGCCACTTTATCTGCAAGTTTTTGAATAGGAGCTTCGCTAGCTTGTGCGTCTTCTACCATTTGAATGATTTGTGAAAGCATTGTATCTGCCCCCACTTTTTCAGCTTTAGCTTTTATATATCCTGTTTTATTTAGTGTTGAACCTATAACTTTAGCTCCAATAGTCTTTTCTACTGGTAATGATTCTCCAGTCAGCATTGATTCGTCTAAAGCTGTAGAACCTTCTATAATTACACTATCTACAGGTACCTTTTGCCCCGGTTTAATTATTAAAACATCTCCTACTACTACATCTTCTAATGGTAATGTGATTTCTTTACCGTTTCGTTCTACTATTGCCTCTTTTACCTGTAGTTTTAGCAACGACTTAATTGCATCATTGGTTTTACTTTTGGCACGTGCTTCTAAAAATCTTCCCAACAAAATAAAAAACACTATAAATACTGCAGCTTCAAAATATACTTCTTGGTTTTCTAGTTTTAGAAAGTTTGGAAAAAAAGTTATTAAGGTGGAATACGCCCATGCTGTAAATGTGCCTATTGTTATTAGAGTATCCATATTAAAGGCTTTAACTTTAAGGGCAACTATTGCACTTTTATATATTTCGCGTCCGCCAAAAAAAAGTATTAGCGTAGATAATACAAATTGGATTAGGTGTACAGTTTGTACTTTAATAAGGTCTTCTAACATCGGCCACATTAAAACTGGTGCAAATAACATCCAAATCATTAATAGTGCAAAAGGTATTAATCCTATTCCCGAAAACATCAAATTAAATTTTAGTTTTTGTAATTCATTTTGTTTACGTTCTTCTATTATGTTTTTTTTCTCTCCCGGTGTTGCTA
>JAGQNX010000058.1 GCA_020427865.1 candidate division WWE3 bacterium | reverse complement strand
TAAATCTTCGCCTGCATAGGGTAAAAATATGTCTACAGACGGTTCTTTATGAGTTCGCCAATATCTTGCAATGAAGCGCTCATGCTTTTTTATATTAAACTCTGGATAGCACAACTGTAGAGAATGTCTTAATAGTCTATTTAGTATAAATAGTAAAGTTATAGGTCCAAATACTATAATGTAGGTATACGAAATGCTTAAAAAACGCAAATAGCCCCAACACATAAATAATGTTGCTATAAGTCCCATTAATCCGATTAGTTTTACTTTTACTGAGTTTGTATTTGCATACTCATACTTGTTTACATTTAATGGTGCTTTCCACATTTTTTGCCTTATTTTAAATCTTAACTAAGTAAAACAGAGACCTTACATTTAGTCCATAATTAATATAGAGTAAAAACTATATACAGTTGCTGTCTTAGGGATTGTGTGCGATAGTACTAGAGTAAATAAACCTGCCTATGTTGTTAAAAAGAACTAACTTAGAACTATTTAGTCTAATAATCCTAGGCTTATTAGCTTATGCAATATTGTTTATTAGGGTTGGGTTTTTGCTGGGAACTACAATAAATGTTCTTACGCTTCCTGTAATTATTATAAGTTATTTAATTATGGTGTATTTAAGCGTTGTTTTATTAAATTCTTATACTAAATTAAACATTGACCAAAGTTTAGCCCCTTATTATTTTTTATCTTTTTTAGTGTTTGTTATTTTAATGGGTTTGTTTACCTATGGCTTGGGTTACACCTATGACACAAGCTGGGATGGCCAAGGGTATCATCAAACCGCAATTATAGCTCTTAGGATGGGTTGGAACCCTATACTAGATTCTAATATAATTTTATTACAAGAGCTGCCTAGTCAAATTTTTGCAGAAGGTTATCCTTCTGCAATATGGGAATTACAAGCTTCTATTTATGCCTTTACTAACAAAATAAATTCTGCAAAGGTACTTAATTTAGTATTTGGTTTTGTCTCGTTTTTGTTGTTGTACGATTTTTTTAGCAGTATAAAGATTAGATGGATGCTTAATACCCTATTGTCTTTTACAGTTGTATTTCAGCCCGTTTATGTATTACAAATATTTACTTATATGCAAGATGGATTAGGATATCAGCTATATGTAATTGCATTTGTAACTTTAGCAAAACTTGCTATGAATACATCTGCATACATTTCTATTCCTGTGTTTGCACTATCTCAAATCTTTTTAGTTTCGTCTAAATATAGCAATTTACCTGTAGCTTTAGTGTTATCAATTATATGTGGACTCTTGCTTGGAAACCGCTTTTTAAACAAAGACTATAAAATGTCTTTACAGTTACGCTACTGGTTAATAGCTGTTGCTGTTATTGTAGGTATTTTTGCATTTGTTCCTTACGGAAGAAACCTACTCTGGCACAAAGCTATGTTTTATCCAGTAAATAGACCCGAACTGTTAGGTGCTGTTGAATATAACAACGTGCCTAGTAATTTAAAAGGTAGTAATAAACTAAGCTTACTTTTTTATGGGGTTTTTTCGCGTTCACAAGAAGTTGAAAGTGGTGATCCTAGGTCTTTGTATAATATTGCAATTTTAAAATGGCCCTTTGAGTTTAGTTGGCAAGAGGTTTTAGATGGATCTAGTTTATTTAACAATAGAGTTGGAGCGGGAGGTCCCTTATTTTCGGGTATAGTGTTGTTATCTATTTTGTTTTTACTATTTTGTGGTTTTGTTACTCAAAATCGAAACCAAAGGTATGCTGTTTATCTTGGGTGGTTTAGTATAGTGTTGTTTTGTGTGTTGGCCGTACTAACTCCGGTGCCAAATTTGTTACGATATGTGAGTCAGCTTCAGCTTATTCCGTTTGTTGTTATAGTTCCACTTATAACTGTATTTAAAAAGAGTTATGTTAATGTGTTTGCAAATTTAATTGCTGTTTTAGTTTTAATAAATGTAAGTCTTTATGCTTACGGTGTTGTGTTACGTCAGCACAAAGAGCAAAAGTTAATTAATAATCAATTTAGCCAAATGAAAGAATCTGGAAAAACATATTATGTTCGTGCTCAACAGTTTTATTCTAATTATGCATTATTAGCCGAACACCACGTTGCATTTTATGTAGCAGATGAATTAAAGTGTGGTAATGTGGATACTTTAGTCTCTGCTTATACTACCACTCAGTTTTGTTCTAGGTGATTTTCTAAAATTTTGGGAATCCATTTTGATGTTGTAAGTCGAGCCTGTAAAATTTTGAAATTTCTAACTTTTATGTGTACTTATTCAATCTTAATCTGCAAAAAATTCTACCTATTCTAGATGTATTCATATATGTTAAGGTAGCGTTTGCTTCGTCTATGAGTATTTGATAATGTTTCTTATCGATATCTTTCACCTCTTTTTCCCAGTGTTTAACCTGAAATTCTAATATACGCTCTATTACTGGGTAATAACGAGGGTAGTTACGCAACTCGTAAATAATTCCAATCTGTTCGTCGAAACCCGTTTTTTCGTTTACATTTGCAAGTCCTGCAAGTAGATCTTTTCGGAAAACTTCAAAATTCTCTAATTTTTGTTTTCTTGCCCTCTCTCTTAACAATGTGCTCTGTTCCCAGATGAGTTTTATGCCTGGAACCACTGCCGTAGCTACTGGTACAAAGTATTTCCAATTATCTTTTATGAAATTCCATATCACATCTTCCATTTGTATACTGGTG
>JAGQNX010000057.1 GCA_020427865.1 candidate division WWE3 bacterium | reverse complement strand
CAACTAGATGCAAAGCAGTGAAGTACTCCTGTTACATCAGGAAACTTTTTAATACTATTTAACACTTGCTCATCCCCGTTTCTGTTGTGTATTACAATGGGTAATTTGTATTTTTGAGCCAAAAAAAGCTGTGCCTCAAAAAGCTTAATTTGTTCATTAATAGGCCTTTGATTTTCCCAATCTGTAATGTCAATTCCGCACTCTCCTATAGCTTTAATTTTGGAGGAATTCTTTATTTGAACTTCTAATTTTGTTGCAAGTTCGTCTACATTAGTGCTAAGTTCGTCATTAGGATAAATTCCTAAGCTGCAATACAAGTTTGGATACTTGCTTACCAAGTTACTTACAATCGCGTTATCTTTTAAGTGTGTGCCAATAACAATAAGTTTTGTGATTCCTGCAATAGTGGCTTCTTGAACAATTAAATCCACGTCTTTTTCATATTTTTTATGTGGTAGATGAATATGTGAGTCTATAAGCATCCTTGTATTGTAAAATAAATACATCAAATGTCTAATAAGGTTATTAATACATCTATTTTAATATTGTTTCTGCTTATTGGACTTTCCAATACTGCTTTTGCACAGGAATCTGCAGATTCCCTAGTGACTAAATTTTTACAAACAAAAGATGCATATATTCAAATAAGAAAGTCTTGTTCTAGTGATTTTTGCACTAGTGCTACACCTGAAGATATTGCTACATATAAGAATTATTTAACTCTTAAACTCGATGTGTTTATTTTTAGGCTTACTAATGTATTAACTGACTATCAAAATAATGACGGTATTGATACTACAAAAAAGTTTGCAGTTGGAGGTATGATTTCACAGCTATCTGATTCTGCCGATGCTCTAAAGCCTACTATCCAAACATCAACTACACATGAACAGTTAAAAAAAATCGAAGATCAAATAGATTCTCAAATAGTGGGAGTAAATCCTATTATTTATATATTTGCAGTCGAAAGTTCTAAATTAAAGCTGGAGTCCATTGCAAACCGCTTAAAATTAATAAATCAAAATGTAGAAGCTCATATGGCGTTAGCCGCAAAGGCCGGTAATGATGTAAATCTCGTATATACTAGGTATTCTAATGCTTCCGAAAAAATAATAATTGCATCAAACTATTTACGAGATCTAGATATAGATCCTGCACAATTACAAAATGTAGAGTCTTCTGTTAAATATGCTCAAAGGCAACAAAGCTTAATCGTGGCGGCTGTAAATACTCTTACCGAAGCTGAATCTGACATAGCTTCTGCTATTGTTATTTTGGAAAGATTGTACGAAGTTAACCCCTGGGAGAGTATATGATAAAAGGTGAGTCCGCATACTATAGTTCTTTACGGCAATACGAATTCAACAAAAAGTTTTTAGTTGTACTATTTCTTGCAGTTTTAGTTGCAGGAATCCAGCGTTACAATGTTGTAGAACGTTTTTCGTCTTACTTTTTTTCGAATGAAGAAGATGTACAATTCTCACGACTTAAACAGGATTTAGCTAACACCACTTTAGATACTCCAGCGCAATTAGAAATTTTGAGTAACTCTTTGGATTCAATAAAAGAGGAGCAATTAAATATTCAAAAATCACTAGATGTGGATATATTAAATGAGCTTATTTTACCTAACTAGTTTTTTTATAAAAAAGTAGATAAAAATATAAGGCTAAGAATAAAAATCCTGTTACAATATTTAGAAGTCCTGCAACTTTTATAGTAAGTATTCCCCAAATCACCCCAAGTACTTTTAATATTTTTAGTATTGTTTGTGTTGTGGGATATTTATTTTTTAAAGTCTTTATTGACCTATTTTTGGACAAATATTGGTGTAACAAACCTATTCCCGTGGCTAATGTGATTAAAGATGTAATAAGTACTGCAGCAATAGCGATTTTACTATTGTTAGGGTCTATATAAACAATTAATGCTGCAAGCAGTCCTACATTTGCTAGCATAACAGCGGTCCACAAAGTATTTTCTGACTTCATAAAATGATATTAGCATGAATAATAGTTAAAAGTTGTGTCTGTAAGATTCGGGTTTAGTTTGGAAAGTAGTTGTTTTTTAAATATTCAACTGCTACACTCTTTGCATGTCCACTGTCCAATTACTTTTTATATTAATTGCTGTCTTTATAGCATTTGCAGCTCTCATTGTTTGGTTTTTTAGTATACAAATTAAATCCCTAAAAGAACAATTGTCTAATAATAATGATGAAGTTTTAGTTGCTTGGCTACGTGATATGAAAGGTTCTGTAGATAAAACTTCGGACACTTTAGCAAGCCAATTAAAAGATCATCGTTTTAGTTTGGAAACACAACTTAAAATGCAACGAGATTCTATGCAAGAGCAAACTAAAGTTATATGGGAGCGTTTGGACAATGCTTCTAAGGTAATTGGAGCTGTTCATCAACACTTAGGAGGAATTCAAGAGTTTGGAAAAGACATAAAGGATTTAAGTAACGTATTAAAATCCCCAAAACTGCGTGGAGGTTTAGGTGAGCAATTTTTATACGAAATTTTGGCGAATTGTTTACCTAAAGATTTATATAAAACACAATATCGTTTTTCCACTGGCACTATTTGTGATGCTGTTGTAAAAACAGATTCGGGTTTAATACCTATAGATTCTAAGTTTCCAATGGAAAACTTTAAAGCTATGGTAGAGGCTGAAACTGTAGAGTTACGTGATCGACATAATAAATTATTTATTAAAGATGTAAAAAACCGTATAGATGAGATTGCTACAAAATATTTATTACCTGAAGAAGGCACCATAGATCACGCACTAATGTATATACCTTCTGAAAGCGTTTATTACGAATTAATTGTAAACACTACAGATATAGAAGACTACGCAAAACACAAAAATGTAGTAATGGCCTCGCCTAATACTCTTTCATATTTTTTGAAAGTATTACTTGTAGCGTTCCAGCAACATGAACTAGAAAAACATGCAGGTGAAATACTAAAAGCTCTTGCGGGTATAAAGATTGAAGCAGAAAAGTTTGATACTGATTTAGGTGTATTGGATGGGCATCTTAATCGTGCTTCTAAATCAATGGGTGCTGTGCGTCAAAAATACTCTAGACTTGTAGATAAAATAGAGAATGTAAGTGCTATGGATGCCCCAAAAGAACCTGTTAAACTTCCAGAACTCGATAGCGAAAGCACTTTATTATAAGTCTTATTGTGCAATAATAGGCAAGATACTATATGGCAAAAATTCAGTTAAGCTCTTCTCAAAAAAAGGCTGCTCATTTTGATCAAGGTGCTCATCTCGTTGTTGCAGGTGCGGGTACTGGAAAGACTCGTGTTATAACTCAACGTATAGAATACCTTCTAAAAAAGCAGAGTATTACATCTAACAATATTGTTGCCTTAACATTTACCGAAAAAGCTTCTGCCGAAATGGTGGAAAGGCTAGGTGATATTATGCCTCTTGGGTATGAAGAGCCTTGGGTATACACTTTTCATTCTTTTGCTGACCGTATCTTAAAAAAAGAATGTATGGAAATTGGTCTTGATCCTTCTTATAAGATTTTGTCTGGTCCTGACCAGTGGTTACTATTACGAAAGTATATATTTAAGTTAGATTTAAAATATTTTAGACCCTTAGGAAATCCTACAAAATTTATTTCTGCAATATTAACTTTTATATCTAGATTACAAGATGAAGCCATTACACCAGAACAGTTTTTAGAGTTTGCAAAAAAATTTAAAAGTAGTTCCACGGACTTAGACGCAGCGGTTGAAGAAAAAGCTCGTTGGGAAGAAATGGCCTACATTTATGATAAGTATACTCAGTTAAAAATTCAAAATTCAAAGTTAGATTTTGGGGATTTAATTTTATGGACTCTTCAGCTTTTTAAAACACGACCAAACGTGTTGGCAAAATACAAATCTCAGTTTAGTCATATGTTAGTAGACGAGTTTCAAGATACAAATTTTGCACAGTATCAATTAATAAAAATGCTTTTTTCTCCCAACGACTTAAAAGATTCTACTACGAGAAGTTTATTAGCTGTTGGCGATGATTCTCAGTCAATATATAAATTTAGAGGTGCTGCTATTTCTAACATTTTAGACTTTAAAGATGACTATCCTGGATGTGAAATGACTACATTAACTGAGAACTATCGTTCGTATCAAGAAGTGTTAGATCCCTCTTATAGACTCGTTCAAAATAATAACCCGGATACGTTAGAATCCAAACTTGGCATTTCTAAAGAATTAACTTCTATGGTTGGTAGTTCAAATGTAAAACCCAAGATAATTAGATTAGATACTCTAGAAGATGAAGTAGAATTTGTAGTATCTACAATTTTAGATTTAATTGCACGAGAACCTAATTACACATATAAAGATTTTGCGATTATGGCTCGCGCAAACGGTCACCTAGATCCATTTGTTTTGGCATTGCGTTCTTACGGTTTACCTTATCAACTAGTGGGTAATCGGGGACTTTATGATAGGGATGAGGTTAGAGATTTAATTGCACTTTTAAAGATATTAATTGATTCTCATGATGCTATTAGTCTTTATAGAGTATTAAATATTACTACTCTAAATATAGATGCTTCAGTGATTTCCTCCATTTTATCTACTGCTAGATACAATAAAACTCCACTTTGGGATGTGTTTTTAAAAAATCCAGATCCAAGTTTAGATCTTATTAAATCTCTTATAGAAAAATATCAGGCTCAAATTACAAAAGATTTACCAAGCGATTTGTTATACAACTTTGTGACAGATATTTCTTACATCAAACAATTTACAGAAAATGAATCTATAGAAGGAAATTTATCAATTGGAAATCTAAATCTATTTTTAGAAAAGGTTAAACGCTTCCAACTTACCTTTAAGCAAGAAACAAAAGAACTTCCTACTGTAGTGGATCTTATAGATTACTTAGACCTAATTATGGATGCCGGGGATAATCCTGCACAATCAGAGATAGAAGATATTGATACTATTAATTTATTAACTGTACATGCAAGTAAGGGTTTAGAGTTTCCTGTGGTATTTATGGTAAACCTTGTTTCCAACAGATTTCCTACACGCAATCGTCGTGATAAATTTGAAGTCCCTGACGAGCTTTTATCCGAAACTTTACCCTCGGGTGATGAACATTTACAAGAAGAACGTCGTTTATTTTACGTAGGAATGACCCGTGCCGAAAAATATTTGTATATGTTATCTGCAAAAAACTATGGTGGTAGAAGAGACACTACTCCCAGCGGTTATTTAGAAGAGACAGGGATAAAAGAAACAGAAGTTAATATGCTTGACCTTAAAAATGCGCTTTCTCAACTAAGCTTATTTGGAGTTGAATCTGGTTTTAAATCTTTAACTGGGCGTCCATTATCTAATGGTTATGAACCTAAGTTTTTAAGCTACTCCCAAATGCAGGCATTTAATATGTGTCCTCTAAACTATAAATACAAATACATCTTAAATCTGCCTGCACCACCTAGCCACGCTTTAAGTTTTGGAATTTCTATACATGACACGTTACGTGATTTTCATAACGCACTAATTATAGGAGCTGATACCAGCTTAGAGTCATTGCTAAATATGTATGCACAAAATTGGCAACCTTTAGGTTATGAGGATGCCGACCATAGAGATCTGCGGTATAAAGAAGGTGCTACTTTACTTACAAATTATCATGCTGACGTAATAAAAAACAAACCTAAGCACTTAGGTTTAGAACAAAGCTTTAATTTAACATTAGGCGGTGTAAGGTTTTATGGAAAAATAGACCGTATAGATGTGTTTGATGACGGTAAAGAATCTGGAATAGAAATAATAGACTACAAAACAGGTAGCCCTAAAAATCAAAAAGAAGTAGATAAAGATGACCAGATAACAATTTATGCGATTGGTGCAAAAGAAGCCCTTGGTTACGATCCCAAAAAATTTAGCATGTACTATTTAGAAAGTGGTGAAGTAATTAGTACTACTCGAACTCCTGAACAATTAGAAGAAAAAAAGAAACAGGTTTCCGCCGTAGTAGAAGAAATGAAAAAAGGAAATTTTGAAGCTACCCCCGGAATGCATTGTAGTTGGTGTGATTACAAAGATATTTGCCCCTATGCTGAAAAGTAATCACATTGCAGTAGGAACTTTATCTGCCAAAAAGTTTAGCAGTTTACTTTTATATTTAATGTAAGGTAATGGGTAGTATATTACTTCCCCACCTAGACGTTCTTTAAAGTGGCTAAACCCTCCCCAATTTTTGGTGGTATTTTGTATGCGTTCGTCTAAAAGACCTTCTAAATCTAAATATTTGTAACCTAGTTTTTTTAAGTATAATATTGTCTCCCAATACAAAACATAACCATCTTTTGTTTTTCTTCCAAAATCAGACGTTGCTCCGTGCATAATCCACACATTACTTTGATTTGCTATTAGTAAACAACCTGCTGTTGGTTGTTTATTTTCTTTACTGTAGGTCATTGTAAGGTACACATTATTTTTAAAGATATTACACAAAGTTATTAGTTGCTCTAAAGGCTCAATTTGCAACTTTTTACTTGTTGCGGTTTCTTTGAGTATTTCATGGAATTTAACTAAGTCCTCCTTTTTAGGATTTGCTATACAGACTAGTTTTGTACCTTCACGATATCCTCGGTTTATGGAATATTTAAAGCTTTTGGATATTTTTGCCCATAAGTTTTCTTGAGATTCCTTTAGATCTATTAACATTGTTTTAGTGGGTAATAGAGGTGTTACGCTAGATTTAAACTTTAGTTCTTCCCACATGCTTACATCCTGATTAACATTAGGTTCGACTTTTAATATAGTTGATCCGTGGGTTTTAGAAACGTTAATTATTTCTTCTAACTGTTCTTTGTTTAAGCTCGTTGGTCTTTGCAGTTTGGTAAAAGATATCCCAGCATACTTATAAGTGGCAAAATGTATACCATCTACCTCCGCAACTTTCCAATCTAAATATTTTAAGTATTCTGCCCATGCTTGGGACTGTCGTACATCTACATCAATAAATGGGTTATCCGCTTTAATTTTTTTCATAGAAATTACTTAATAAATCGCAAAATCTTCCAGCGTATTTTGTTGGTAATATTAAAAACCTTATATAAAGTAGGATTAATTACATAGTCATATGAATCTAGGTATTCTACGTATTTTCCACCATAGCGCAGTTTAAATGTAGTAAAACCTTTGCCCCAACTATCGTCTTCTTCTATGTTTCCAACACCCCACATATCAAAAGTTTTACAGTTTTTCTCTTTTCCTAACAAAATGCTTTCCCAACCTAGTAAAGTACTTGCTTGCAGGTTTTTGTATTTGTCGTCCGATCCTCCATATGGGTAATATAAAACACCCTTATATGTGTATAACATCCATGCCGCGATAGGAGCTTTATCTTTGTAGGCAATTAAAATATGTACAATATCCAGTGGTTTTAAGTTTTTCCAGATTGTTTCAAAGAAAACCTTATTATGAATATAAAACTTTTGTCTTCGTGATGTGTTTACAAGTAAATCGTAAAAAGTCTCAAAATCTTTAAATGTTTCTGCTTGTTTTACAGTAACGCCATTACGTTTTGCATAGCCAATGTTGTACTTATGTTTTTTATGCATGTTATCCAAAAGTTCTTCTTTTGGTGGTGTAATATCTAGGATCACATTGTATTTAGTAAAAGTATTTCTAGGTGCTTTTATTGCATGCATTTGTAACACATCTTCGGACGCTTTTTCTTGTTTGGTCCCCTTAACTACATTTGGAATGTCTAAGTTAACATTTATACAATTGTTTTCTATCAATGAATTTTGTAGTTCTTCCCAATTTATTTCTAGAGGGTCCACTTTTGGTGCATATGCATAAAATTTATTAAGTAATGGGATTTTATGTTTAGAATATTGCACTCCTCCAGCACTCCTTACTTGATTCCCATAAAGAGATCTTACTTTTCCCCATTCTTTAGATTGCATAATGTGCATAACTAATTCATTATAGTTTATAAGGGTTTACAGTCCAAATTATTGACTCGTCCTGTGTTTTTTTGTATCGTATAAATGTTACGTGCAAAGAGAGACTTGCACTTAACGCACGTTTAGAGCCTTTAGGGTTTATGTTGGAGCCTTGAAGGCTCTTATACATTTTATTATGTTTAATGTTAAGAATCTTATCCCCGCAGTTATATTTTTAGGATTTATGTTAGGTCTTTTAGTCTTAACTATTGTACGTAGTTCTGAGACTTCGCCCTCTACCAATTCTGAGGCACTTATACCCGATGCAACTTCTAATGATACTACTGCTTCAAAACCAAATGAGCCAAAACAGAAAAATAATGGTAACATAGAAAACGTGACTGAAGATTTATCTAAACCAGAAAATATATTAAAACCAAATACTGACTATAGTGTTGTTTTAAAGACAAATCAAGGCGACATTACTATAGATTTATTTGAAGACAAAAAACCAATCACCGTAAATAACTTTGTATCTTTAGCTTCTAAAAAGTTTTACGATGGTATTATTTTTCATCGTGTAATAAAAGATTTTATGATTCAAGGTGGAGATCCTACCGGAACCGGTAGAGGTGGTCCTGGATATAATTTTGAAGATGAGTTTGGTCAAGATGATGCTCCGTTAGTACAAGGCTCTTTAGCAATGGCAAATGCAGGTCCAAATACAAATGGAAGTCAGTTTTTTATAGTAACTGCACAGTCTACACCTTGGCTTGATGGAAAGCATACAAACTTTGGTCAAGTAACAAAAGGGCTAGACGTTGTTTTAAAGATTCAAGGTTTGGCTACTAATGCTATGGATAAACCTTTAGAAGATGTAGTTATTGAATCTGTAGAAATAGTAGAAACCCCTAAAACCGCTACTCAATAAGTTTATCGTTAAAAATATTAAACCACTCTTCGGCACTAATGTTTTGTGCACGTTTGTTTCCCTCAAGATTGTATTGCTGCAGTTCATGTATGTTAAACACTTTATTTAACATTTTTCGTGGGTTTGAATAAGCTTTATGTAAAAAGCCTTCATATTTTTTAATGCTTTCTTTATCTAGCTTTATATCTTTGCTTGTTAGCTTAATAATTGCACTATCTACTTTTGGAACAGGGTCAAAATAGCTACGGTCAACTGTGTGTACATACTCGGTTGTAAAAAAAGTTTGTATTAATGCACTTAAATAATTGGTGTCGTCTTGTTGTGCACATATTCTTTGGCCAACTTCTTTTTGTAATAAAATAACTGCTATTTTGGGATGAGTTGCCCTTACAATTGCATGAAATATGGGAGAAGTAATATAGTAGGGAATTGATCCTATTAATTTATAATAAGTTTTAGGAGAGTAATCAGGAAGCCAATCTAAAACATTCTCATTAATTACATTAATAGACGGGTACTTTTGTTTTGTTAAATTGGCAAACCTTGAATCTAATTCTATAGCAATTATGTTTGCAGGAGTCTCTGCTAAAAGTTTGGTTACCGCACCTTCCCCCGGGCCAATTTCTACTATGGTATCCTCTTTAGTTGTATCTAAAAGGTCTACCATTAATTTTGGCACAGTCGTAGTAGTTAAAAAGTTTTGACCTAATGCTTTTATTTGCTTCACCTTAGCATTTTAGCATTTACTTAGTTTCAAAGGTAAAAGCATTTGCAACAATTCCTTGTTCAAACTCTAGTGTTAATGTACCTTCGTTTATAGTTGTTGGGTTATCAATTATTCTATATAGTCTTGGTTCTGTTACGATAAGCACGTCGTTTGTTACATCGTTTCCATAGCTTACTTTAGGTTCTGTGCTTACTTTTACTTGTTTTGGTGTTCCATCTTGTGATCCCATTACTAAAAACACGCCTGTTGCGGTGTAATTTAGTTTAAGTTTTACTCCATTATTTTTAGAAACAATATCTTTATTATTTATTTGCCACTCTCCCGCTAGTCCCCAATAATCTTTTGTTAAATAAGCTGGCAAGCTGTAGTTAGCTGTACTATCTTTAGTTATTTCGTTGTAATTTGCAAAGTATTCGTGTCTCCAATAACCCAAATAAGTTTCTGGAGTTTGCCCACGTGCTATTGGGGGTGTTGATTGTGCTGCTGACGTTTGAGGTTCTACGGTTGCTCCTGTTTCTTCTAATAGTGCTATTATTACCTGTTCGCTGTGCTCGTAGTCTCCCTCACCAAAGTGAAAATGTCTTAGTAATCCGTTTTTATCTACAAAATATTTTGCTGGCCAATATTGATTGTTGTACGCTTTCCATGTTGAAAAGTTATTATCTAAAGCTACTGGATAAGTAATCTCAAAATCAGAAACCGCTTTTTGAACATTTTCTAACTTTTGCTCAAATGCAAATTCTGGAGCATGCATTCCTATAATTACCAATCCCTTATCTGCATATTTTTGATTCCAAGACTTTAAATAAGGCAATGTTCTAATACAGTTAATACATGAATACGTCCAAAAATCTATTAGCACTACTTTACCCTTAAGATCTTTTAGTGTTAAGGGACCCGAATTTATCCAATTTGCTACATCCACTATTTCGGGTGCTTTAATTGGTTTGCTAAGGCTCATTTTTACTTTAGAGTTTTGATTACTATTATTTTGATTAAGTTTAATTACTCCATTATTTTCTTCTAACATTTTTGTTGCTTGCTCATCATTTTTATCTAGTAAATATTGTTCAACCTTTGTAATGTCAAAATAGTCACCTTGTACTAGATACTCTTCAAACTTTTTTTCTAATCCTGTGATTATAGAAAAGCCCACAAGTATAAATAATATTCCTAGACTCTTTTTAAACCATCCTTCAGGGTTTACTGCCCACTTAATTTTAGAGGTTAGTTTTTGTCCACCAATAGATAGCGTAAGTAATGCTAAGGCTAAACCTGCACCATAAATTATTAAATTTAAAAGACCTATCGTAAAACTTTGAGGCAAGATTGTTGCCAAAATAATTGCATATGTTGGGCTACAACTAGAAAACACAGGTCCAAGCGCTGCCCCAATTAAAACGGGTTGAAGTTTACCTTGAGTTTGTGCGGAGCCTGCTAAAAGCTGTTCTGATTTGGTAGAAAATCCAAATGTAACACTTAGTTTATCCCAGATTTGCGGAAACAACGTTACAAGTCCTAGTGCTATTACTAGCCCTCCCGAAAAGATTTGCCAAAACCTTGGTGATACCTCTATTAGTAGCGTTGTTGCTTTTAATAACAATGTAAAAACAACTACCGAGAGCCCTAAAGATGTCGAGATTAAATAAGCTTTAGATTTGCTACCTTCTTTTAAGGAACCCCCAACGATTACAGGTAACAAAGGAATAACACAGGGGCTTAATACGGTTAAGATTCCTGCTAAAAAAGAAATAAAAAGTAAATCCATTAACCCAAGTATAACGTATAATAGGTTTTTGTGTTAAACTACGTTCGACCTAACGGTCTTCCTCAGCAGAGCCTATTCAGCACGCGACCAGTTGGATAGGCTCTTAACTTTTTTTATTCGGATATTTTTTTGTAAAGTTTATACCAGCCAACTGTATCTACTTGTTGATATTTAGCATCTTTTGTTTGTTCTACTAGGTCTATTGGATTTACATAAAAGACTTTAGATGTATCTTCTATTTCTGCGTACCTTAATGGGGTATAGTGTGCCACATAAAATTCTACACTTTCTATATGTTTGGTGGTGTAAGGTTCGTAAACATAAATTTGTGCAGATTCATCAAAATAATAACGGGCAGTCATATAGTCTATATTATTAGAAAACACAAATATATTTTGAGTATATTTATATTTGTGACTTAAGTTTTTCATGCCTGTGTAATATGCTGGTGCTTTTAAATTTAAAAGTGTAGTAGCATAAATTACCAAAACAAGTAGTAAAACTTTTTTATCTTCAAGTTTATTAAGGGTAATTGTGAATGCTGCTATAAAAAATATTGCCGAAGGTAACATGTAACGATCTAAGTAATAGCTACCGCCTGTTAACAGTTCTATTACCACAACAAACACTGGTGCTACTGCATAAAGATAGAATAAAGTTTTTTCTTTTAAAGAATAAAATTGCCCCTTTTTGTGCAAGTAATACAGTACCCCAACTAACAAACTAACTAATAATATTGTTAAGTAATTTGTAGGTATAAATCTATAATCTAGAGGTGGAGGTGTTCCTAAATCTTTTACTTTTGAACCGTAAAAATAGATTCTTAAACTGTTTGTTAGGTTAAATATTCCTGCAGAAGAAATCCACGAATAAGATTGTGCAAATATTTTTAATGGAATACCTAACGTTGCAATTATATATAAAATGCTTGTGGGCAATATAATTTGTAACGCTACTACAAAATCCCACCATTTATTTTTAGAAGTTTTATAAATATATAAAAGTAATACTGCTGTATAAAAGATTGCAAAGTAATGGCTTAGTAGTAAAAGAAATATTGCGATATACTTTTGAACTTTTTTATCTGCAAATACTGCATAAGTTGCCCAAACTGCCAATAGTCCAAACAAGCTGTATGCTCTAGCTTCTACCGAATACCCAATTAAAAATGGATTAATAACAAAAAACATTGCACTAATAAAGGCACTTTCATTTGTTTTTAACAATGTTTGTAACAGTTTGTATCCTAGTAATGGAGTTAAAATTCCAAATACTAGGGGAAGTATTCTTAATGTTATATCGTTAACGCCAACTAGTTGTGTAAATATTCGAGTTAACAAAGTAAAGAGTGCTGGGTATGGTTCTATTAAAATATTTTTAATAAATATGTCGTTCGTTTGTTTTAGTAGCACTCCTAAAAATGCCTCGTCATACCATAGCTCACCTCTTGTAAGAAATGGAATCCTTGTTGCACATGATGTTAAAAAAATCGTGACCGCAAATTTATTTTGTTTTATCCAGTTTATTAGTTTTTTCATTTTAATGGTGGGCTAATGGGTATTTTAGCCTGTTAACGTAAAAATAGTAAGCGTTTACTGGTTTGGGAGACTTTTCTTCTGACTTTACTATAGAATGTGTTAATTGTTATTCCACAGCGTCTTCTGGAATATTTGTTAATAGATATACGTCGGTGTATGCTGCACCCCAGTTTCCTTTGCTTGCATCCACAAAACCTAGGTCTACATCGTTGCCTTTTATTGCTCCGCCAATATCTTCTGCACGGCAAAGTCCGTATCCATCTACATAAAAATTTGTGCCCAGAGGAATCACTCTTGGGTCGGTTGCACATACTCCTTTTTTAACTTCGGTTCCACTGTAGGTCCTGCCTGTACAGCCTATACAATTTGCATCGTACTTTGTAGCCCATACTCTTAATTTTCTCCAGTATTTAACTCTTCCTACATCGGGTGTTGAATATAAATTCCATACTATTTTTACCCCCTTAGAAATTACTTCTGTAGTTGGGTTTTTTGTTTTGGTATCTACTAGTTGTTTATCTATAATCTCGTCATACCAGTGAATTATTTTATAAGTATATGTTGTTTGTCCGTCTTTTCCTGGAGTAATAACTGTTTCGGTGCCGTATGGAGTGTTTGGATCTTTTTCGTAGGTTGTAGCATATGAAATTGGTACTGATTCGTCTTGGTATTTAATGTCAAAAGCTGTAGTAGTTTCTATTTTAAAGTCGGCTTTTGAAACTTCTGTTGTTTGGTCTAGTGTGGTCGATGTTGCCCCTAATACTTGTAGCGGTGTTGGTAATTTAACAAATCCCAATACTGTTACTGTTCCCAGAGTAATTAAAAGCTTTTGCGGTTTCATCTCAGGGTATATTTTAACATTGTTTGTACAAAATATGTGGGAGGACGCTGTACCAAATGTACAAAAAAAACGCCCTCCCTTTAGCTTGGTTGGCGGCAGTTTATATGTAAACTATATATTTGTCTAGTTGAAAAATAAGGGTTGTAGGGGAGGGTGCATTCTGTGTAAACACAAGTGGAACGCACCCTCCCCCTATGCGATGTGGGAATCGCTCAAGCATTCTAAACCCTATTTTAATTTTGTCTAGTGAATTTTTTAGTCCCAGCTAAAATTTTGTCTGTTATATTCTTCTTCATTTAACCAATCATCATTGGTTACACTAGATTTGTATCTCTTTTTTGGTAGACCCGACACATTTTTAAATCTGTCGCTTGGAAGTGAATATCCTCTATCAAAGCTGTTATCTTCGTCAAAAAAGTCTCCCAGACTTCCCGCACCTATTTGTAAAATAAGCTTTTGAGGAATCTCCGCTAAAAATCTACTTGGCATATTGTTTTGATAGTTACCAAAATACAATCTACTTTTTGCATTGGTTAAAAAAACCTGTTCCATTGCTCGTGTTATTGCTACATAACAAAGTCTTCGCTCTTCTTCTAGTTCTGATTTTTCCATCATTGATTGATTATGTGGAAAAAGTCCTTCTTCCATGCCTACTAAAAACACTACAGGAAACTCCAATCCTTTACTTGCATGTACGGTCATTAGCGTTACTACGTTGGCGTCTCCTAGGTCTGGTTTATTTGAGCTCTCTATTAACGTAACATTTTCTAAAAATTCGCTTAAATCGCTAAATACTGTTGCCACTGTACGTAACTCTTGTATATTTTCTAGTCGTACTTTGTTTTCTTCGCTACCATCGTTTAACCACTTTAAGTATCCCGAGAGTTCCATAATTTCGTCTAAAAGTTCTACTGTCGACAATAATTCTTTTTTAGAAATAAGCTCTTTAAATGGAATTCTAGTTTTTGCTTCGATTAAGTCTAAGTCCCAGTTTTCGGCTGCTATACTTTCTTGAGTTTTTTGGCCGATACCTCTTGGGGGTACGTTAATTATACGTGCCCAAGACACACTATCTACAGGGTTATGTATAACTCGCAAATACGAGATTACATCTTTAATTTCTTTTCGCGAATAAAATCGTAAGCCTCCCACTATTCTGTATGGGATATTAGATTTTATTAATTTTTCTTCCATGTTTCGTGACTGTGCGTTTGTTCTATATAAAACTGCAATATCGTTGTAATCGCGTCCTTTAGATAGTTCGTTTTTAATTTCTTGTACAACAAAATAAGCTTCATCATCGTGGTCTCTTCCTGTGTATACTGTAATTTTTTCGCCTTCTCCGTTGTCAGTCCAAAGATCTAATGGAATATGTGTGTTGTTGTTATTAATTATATTTGTGGCTGCATCTAAAATAGTTTGAGTAGATCTATAATTTTGTTCTAAATTGTAAACTTTTGCTTTTGGATAGTCTTTTTGAAAGTTTAAAATATTTCTATAATCTGCACCTCTAAAGCTGTAAATTGCTTGTGCCATGTCTCCAACTACGTAAAGATTGTTCCATCCTTCTGCTAAAAGCTTAGTTAAACTATACTGAACATGGTTTGTGTCTTGATACTCATCTACCAAAATATATCTAAACATACTTTGGTATTTATCTAAACTTTGTGCGTCCTTTGTTAACAGATTGTATGTTTCTACTAATAAATCATCAAAATCTAGGGCATTGTTATCTCTTAAGCGTTTTTGATATTGTGGGTAAACTTTAGACACCGTTTTTTGAAAAAGTCCTTGAGCATACTGTTTATATTCTTCGGCTGAAACAAGCTCGGACTTTGCACTAGAAATTGCAGAAAGCACTGCTTTTTGATTAACCTGCTTAGGATTTATTCCAAAATCTTTAAAAATACCTTTTATTACATCTAACTGATCGTCTGTGTCGTAAATAACATAAGCTGGTGAGATTCCTATTTTATAGCCATCCTTTCTCAATATTTTGGCACAAATAGAATGAAAAGTTCCTGCCCATGGAAGTTTTATGTTAGTACCTACTGTACTTTCTACTCTGTGTTTTATTTCTTTGGCGGCTTTGTTTGTAAAAGTTACGCACAATATATTTGTTTCGGATATACTCTGTTGCTGAATTAAATAGGCTACTCTGTGGGTAAGAACTCTGGTTTTGCCGCTACCGGGGCCTGCTATTACAAGAGCAGGTCCATCTAAATGAGTAACCGCCGGAATTTGTTGGTCATTTAAATTATTGAGCAGTTCATTTTGCATTGTGTGTATTTTAACACCTTAACTAAAAAGAGGCAGATATTACATCTGCCTCTTACAATTGCATATTAAGTGTTTGGCTATTCTACGTGAACTACTTTGTAACTTGTAAGTCCAATAGGTGCTGCTACCTCTACTACAGTTCCTTTTGTTTTACCTACTAATGCTGCACCAAGCGGTGATTCATTAGAAATTTTGTTATTTAAAGGATCAGCTTCAGTTGCACCCACTATATGAAATAACTCTGTTTCGCCTGCAATTTCTAAAGTTACTCTAGATCCAACTACGATTTCGCCTGTTATTGTTAGCTCTGGTATTTGGGCTCTTTGCAAAACCTCAATAATCTCTTGAATTCTAGCTTCTACGATTGCTTGCTCGTCGAGAGCTGCTTCAAATTCCATGCTCTCGTCAAGGTTGCCAAATTCACGTGCAAGTTTAATCCTTTGGGCTACTTCGATGCGTTTTACTTCTTTTAGGTTGTGCATCTCTAACTTTAAGGCTTCTAAGCCTTCCTGAGTTATGTATAACACATTATTTTGCATTAGATTTCCCTTCTGCAAATTGCTACTTACTCTTGCTGTCTAGAATTTTAGAGTACATTTCATAGAGGGGGTTCCACCAGAAATCGTATTATCTTATCAAGTATGCATCATTGTGTCAATTGAAATATTATGTGAATATGTGTTATAAGTTACATGCTGTTTAATTAAGAAAATTACCTTGAATTGCACAAATATACACGGCACTTCTAGACTAAAGTGTTTAGAGTTTATCGTACAGTTTATACAACAGAATAATCTGCCTATAACAAGCCTACGTATTGTGGGTTCTATGTCTAATCCAGATACTCATGTTATAACTAAAAACTCTGATCTTGATATAGACATATTTGTTGATTTTTTCCGTTTAGGTGAAATTCAACTACTCTTTAAAGAACTTAAATGTGATATACCCCTTGATAACTTAGATAAATCCGAACTAACTAAGTTTGATGTGATCTCTGTATTTGGTTATTGTGAACATATAACGTTAAATATATGGCTAATAAACACCTCTACAGTGGATCTTCTTTGTGATTTTGAATCTAGTGAGTATATTAAATACTTAAAGTTTCAAAAACCCACTGGGCTAGCAAAACACCGAAACATTCTTGGTTTTAGTGACGGTATTACACTCGATTCCGTATATGACTACGTGGAGACCCTTGGATATGTAACGCAACGTCCTCTTTATTATGAAGGTAATGTCATAAGCGAAAGTTTTACCATAAATAATTTATTTAAATCTACAGCTTTAATTAATGCCGATTATTTAGACCAACTCGCCCAAAACTCATGGGGTGCATTGCTTAAAAAACATCCCAATACCACGTTAGATACTCTTTTAGGATTTATACCAAAAAAATTTTTGCCCAAGGACACTGATAAACTTATTGAATATATAAATGAGAAACTAGCAACCTCCTAGCATATGTGCTAACTGTTATGATTTGTGGTAAAATTTACAGGCACATTTTTTAAGTTTAGAAAGGTATTTATATGGTTACTTTAGTAGATTACTACGCAGATTGGTGTGGTCCTTGTAAAGCCATGGCTCCAATTTTTGCTGAAGTAGAAAAACAATACGAAGGTAAAGTTGAGTTTAAAAAAGTTAATGTAGAAGAAGATTCTGCATCTGCCCAAAAAATGGGTGTGATGAGTATTCCAACCTTTATTATTTTTAAAGATGGAAACGAAGTTACCCGTAAACTTGGTGCAATGCCTAAAGAAACCTTAACCGCTTGGATAGACAGCAATCTATAAAACCTGTTTTATTTTAGGTTGACTATATATAAAGATATAAAGACCCCTCATTTTTGAGGGGTTTTTTGTTGTATTTATTTGATTTTAGTCTCGTTTGGGTGTAAAAGGGTGGCAAATCTTAAAAAAGGAGGTCTCGCTATGGGACCAAACAACTTGTGGAATGTCATTCTGGTGATGCTTGCCCTCGCGATCCTAATCCCCGTGGGTCTTGCGGCCGCCCGTGGTGGTGTCACCGGCGGCATTTTGATATTTGTTTTATTAGTAGGGGGGCTCCTCTTCCTCCGCAACCGCGGAGGAGATGATTTCTAGCACCCCCCAAAAAGAGGCATTCAACTAAGCTTAATTAAGCCAAAAGGATGCCTTTTTACTTTTTATACATATAATTAATTTATTTGTTAACGCTTCTTTTCATACCTTGCATTTTTATTTGTATAACAGAATATCCCGTATTTTCATTTGAACAATATTTTAGATTTATCTCGTGTTACTTACATTGGTTTTATTGTGCCAACTGTATTTAAATTTGGATTTAATTACATATCGTATCAATACGTCTATATTTAGCAAATAGTACATATATTCCAACATTGGCATTTTTATATATTCTGCCTTTTCCCCCAGTATAGAAACACCATTATCTTTTATTCTTGGATTTGGATCTGTTTTTGTTAAATAATACACTTTATGTATTTGTGTAGTTTGTGCAATAAGTTCACTGCAAGATATAGCACTGTTACGCCCACAACATGGTGTAAGAGTTACATAAAGGTTTCCTTTAAGGTTTTTGTATTTTGCTGATGAGTTTAATTTTGAAACTATCCTTTGTTCCGCATGTGTTTTTTCTG
>JAGQNX010000056.1 GCA_020427865.1 candidate division WWE3 bacterium | reverse complement strand
GGTTCTTGTGAAACTTATACAGGTACACATGAGTGTCGCACAGTTTGTACCGATACCCTTAATTGTACCCATCAAATTAAAGATAAAGAAATGCCTTATGGTATAGACGCCGAAGGTAATCCTGTGTCGGATGGCGCTTGTATAGGAGACATACAAGTCGATACAAAAGTTGAATACTATCGTGTTGCTGATGTTGGTGGTCAAGATATGTCTGGATTTCATCAATATAGTACTGCATTTATGACTCCTTTTAGCTCCGAGGCAACTCGTGATGTGACTGGGCGTAGATTTGTTGATGCTACTGCCGAAAATGAAATAGACGGAAATCCTGGGTATGGGCATCACAGAAACAATGCCTACAATATAGGTGCTGAAGCGTATGCTGATGTTTTTAGAGCAACTACTGCTGACCCTGGTTATAGCGACGAGCCTGCTCCAGAGCTTTTAGCTGCAAAAAATAATGGTAGTATCCCCGGCCAGGGTGGAAATGATGGTGGAGATTTTGAGCTACCACCTATTAGTACGGATGACTGTTTTACAAGTGGCTTTCTTGATTTATTCTCTGGCTATAGTGGTGATATTAACCCAACTTACAATAGTGCTGATATTTTACAAAGAGTTGCTAATGCTCAAACAAGTGATGGCACTAATTTAACCTTAATAGAAGTGTATGCAACTGCTGCACAGCAATATGGTGTTCCTTGTGAGCTTTTGGTAGGTATACATATTAGAGAGGGTGGTGGTGATCCTAGAAAATCTGTTATAAGTGGTAGATTATTAGGAACCCCAGAACCTGATCAAGGTGGTAAGGTTTATACCACTTTATTGGCAAGTGCCCTAGATGCTGCACGCGTATTAAACGAAAAGGCTAAGTATTTTGCAGGAGGAAGCATTCGGGATTTTTCTAGTATGGTTACTGCTGTGTCAAAATACAATGGGGGTGGTAACAGTAACTGTGGTCGTGGCTGCCCTACTTTTAATGGACCCTGTCCTCCTCCTAGTGGTGTAGACGATATATACCCTATGTCTAAAATAGACGCCGCTCACGACAGAATGTGTCTTATTTATTGTGCTGATGGTTCTCTTTGTTCAACGCCAGTGCCTTGGAATAATCCAGGTGTATTACCTATTGCTTATCAATTTCATCAGATGGTTAAAGGAGGTCAATAATCATGCAGGTGCTTAGAAATTTAACATTAAAGCAAAAGCTGCTTATTTTAGGCTTATTTATTGCTTCAATTTTGGCTTATTTATTAGGTAAATCTTCTGTCTCCCAACGTTTTGCTTCCGATCCCCAAGAAGATATTGTTAAACGTGCAGAAGAGCGTGATTTAACACGTGATAGTTTTAACTATGATGTTAGTGGTGTATTTATACCTGTAGATTCTGGTGATATGAAAGATGCTACTTTAGAGCGGTTAAAGCTTCAGCCTCATCTGCCCCTAACACATTTAGGGTTTCAAACATCTGTTGGTAAAGTAACAGATATCGGTGTCTATGTTTCGGATGAAGATGCCGAAAGCCTTGTACGCCTAGAAATATACGGTGTGGATTATCTTTATGAATATACTAAAGGTAATATAAACTCTTTTTCTGACGTGCAAGCATTTGCAGAAAGTTTTGCAGAAGCTAAGCGTATGATAGCGGAAACGGGTGTGGATCCAAATAAATTATATTATGTATTTGG
>JAGQNX010000055.1 GCA_020427865.1 candidate division WWE3 bacterium | reverse complement strand
AAGCCTAATTACAGAACAAAATGTAATTACTAACGAATTGATTTTAAAATTTGTAGTATCTGTAAAATGCCTAGAGGCTAACCAAAATAAAGCATTAGAATTAGTTAAAGATATACTTATGAACACAGATTTTGCACAGATAGAAAGATTGCAAACCTTAACCAAAGAGCTAAAAAGTGACCTAAGTTCAGGACTAATTAATAGTGGACACGCCTATGCATTACATGTTGCATTTGCACAGCTTGATACTAGCAAATATATAAAATATATAACAACGGGCATAGGGTTCTATAACTTTTTAAAGCAAGAAACACACATTAGGGCAGACACATTACAACAAGTATTAACTAAAGTAATAAATTCTAAAGTAGTAATAAATACCACTACCGATAAAAATATAGAATCTATATATAAAAATCTAGCTATGTTTAATTTAGCAGATACCTCAACTACGCCACAAAATACAACAGAACAGAAAAATAATACACTAGAAAATATAAACACAGCATATGCAAGTGCTGCAGAAGTTAACTACAATGCACAAGCAATAAAAATGCCTAGGGGTAGTTTAAATGGAAGCCTTTATGCAATTGAGAAATTTATTCGAAACGATTACTTATGGACAAAAGTACGAGTACAAGGAGGAGCCTATGGAGGAATGTTTACTGCAAACATACCCTTAAATTTACTTGGATTTGTTTCATATAGAGATCCTAAGCTATTAGATACGTACAAAGTATACGATGAACTAGCAGAGTATATGCAAAACCACATTTTTTCTGAACAAGAACTAGAAGGCTATATTGTTTCGGGGTATGGAACGCTTGATTCTTATCAGACACCATACTCACAAGGCTTTGAGGAATTTATGTTTTACCTAAAGGGTATAAGTATAGAACAGCGACAAAAATATTTAGAGGAACTTTTAGAAACTAACCCAGCTGATTTTATAATGCTGGCACAGCAAATAGAAGCAGTGACAACTGAGAATACGGCAAAATGTACTATCGGAAACAAAGATGCAATTTCGGAACAAATGAATGAAAAATGGAAGATTATAGAGCTTTAGTATAAATCAGCACTTGTTGCCCTAAAGTATTTTGGTAGAATTTTAATATGGATGACACAACAAAACAAAATCAGTTATTAGACCAAACACCCCAACAGTCAGGTGAAATTAATACGACAACTTCAGGCATAGCAATGGAAAAGATCAATCTAAATTCAACACAAGAGGCAACAAAAGAACAAAAAGAAATAGAAGAAGGTGTATCACCTGCGCCATCAGTATTGTCACCATTAATGGACATTTTAAATGTACTAAAAAAGAAAGTTATAGTAATTGTAGCTGTGGTTGTTGGGCTCTTTTTGTTATACGCAATAATAGCCTTTGCAATAGATGCAATGTCAACTAAAGCAGCACCTCCTATAAAAGAAGTCGAAGAACCAGAGCAAACCACAGAAAAACCACCCGTAGAAGAAATACCCGATTTTTATCAAGTAATTAACAAACAATACGAATTTGAGTTTGAATATCCTAACGAAGCCAAATATTTTGAAAACAACCCCTATAGCTTAGACCCTTCTACCTACAAAGTAGTATTTTCTAAAGAAAATCCAAATACAGATACTCTAGACGAAACAAATATTGTCGACGGTTATATGTTTCGTTTGGTAGTAGATAAAGCTCCGTTAACAAAAGATTTAACAAAACTAGCAGAAGATAAACAACTAGTATTTAAAGCTAAATGTCAGGAAAGTGTAGAAATAAGTAAACCGGAGTCCACAAAAATAACAGGCTTTGATGCAATACAATTTAGTATAACCAACTGTTATGGGGGGGATTATGTTCAAACTTTTGTTAATAGAGAAGATTTCGTATTTGATGTCACTAGATTTGTTGTAGGAGATTTAGGATTTAAACAAAGATATCAAGCAACCGTAAACAATATATACAACGATTTTAAATTTACAAACACAATCGAGCCAAGTCCTGTAACTACATGGGTAGAATACGTTGCAAAAAGTAAGATAGTCGCCTTTAAACACCCCAGCTATGATGCAAACTGCTGTGATATTTCAGGACCCATTAAACTTAATCCGCAAAAGGAACCAACTAAATTAGTTGTTTTAGCAGATCCAAACACTGTCGATGAAAACAATAAAGGTAAACCATTCAATGGATTTGGAATTTATCTGGAAAACGTAGGATCAACAGGATTTAATGAATATTTAGAACAGCAAAAGCAAGCACTTAAAGAAAATTACAGAATAATTATAGGCCGAAATCCAAACAGCAGAGAAACAAAGGTTTTAATTGACGGACGTGAAGCAATTTTATTAGAAAACTACGCTTGGTGGGCAGACGTAATAGTTATACCTCCAGCAGAAAAAGAGCTCGAAACTATATTAATCTTCAAAACCGAAATTGCGGAAAGCGCGTTTGATGAAACATTTAGGGAAATTCTAAACACAATGATAATAAACCCAAGGTAGTATCTTTATGTTACCAGAGCATGTACGAGATTATATTAAAAGCAGTAAAGAGCTCGAAGTTGAATTTAATGATATTGTTGCACATCTAAAAACAATAGGTTTAACAGACAAACAATTAGAAACAGCCAAAGAGTTTTATGAAAATCCCAAAGAAGATGTCCCAGTATATACGGGTGTATTTGAACGTCCAAAAATAGAACACGGTCTGGATATAGTATTAGATTATTCAAAACAAGCTATATTTGGAAACATGCTGGTACTATTTGGCACATTACTAATATTAGGTTTAATAATGGTAGCTAGTCTAGTTACATATACAGGGCTTACATTAAACAACAGATTGCTAGAAAAAAAAGTAGCTAACTTAGTACAAGCTATTCCATTTACACCAAAAACTCCAGAATATCTGTTAGAGAATGTCTTTAATACTCACCTATATAAACCTACAGGACACTTTTATTCGGTACTTACTATTAATACTACTCCTATAGAAAAACTTTATGGCAGCAAACTTACAAACATTGTAGTAAATGGACAGTATGATTTTAGTACAGAAAAAGATCTAAAATACTCCTATACCATTACAGCACCAAACACAGAAGTTTATGTTAGGCATATAAATAATGATACATATATAGCACTAAACGAAATACCTAGTGCATTAGCGGAAGCATTTAGTGTGTTAGATATACAATTGGAGTTATTAAAGAACAAATGGGTGGTAATTAGAAATGAAGATAGTTTAAAACCAATTGAAATAGATTTATATGGAACGCTGCATTTGAATATAAGTCCCGAACTCTTTAAGGCTATAGAAGTAAATGATGAGATACGAAATGGTACATATACACACAAAATGAATCTAGTATTAGAAAAAGAGCAAGCAAAAGAAGTACTTAGTGTACTAAAAAACATCTACCCCGAAAGCGAGCTACTTGATTTACTAAATCCAAATAGAATACATATAGAAGCATGGGTAGATTCATCTTCATTAGCACTACACGAATTGCACATAAAAATTATAAACACTAAAGGCACAAATGCTAAAGACAAGAATATCTTTTTACAAGCAGGCTTGCCAATAACTAACGACATTGTTACTCATGTAGAAACAGAGCCCTTTGAGATCGATATACAAATGAAATTAGAAGGCATAGGAGATACAGCAGACGTATTTGCACCTAAAGAGTCAGAAGAGTCTAGAGATTTATTTACCAAAGCAATCGCACGTATAGTAAACCCCAGCTTTAAAACTAATGAATTTAGACATGCCTTTGAAAATATCGAACGCATCGCTACAGCTTTAGAGATTTATTACTCAACAAATCAAAGCTACACAACAGATATTAACGTGTTGGTTGAAGCACTTGCAGAAACAGGTTTAGCATATGACGCGGTAAATTTTTACGACATTAATATATCGTTACTAAATAGTAGAGATGGTGTGGTTGTATATTCGAAAGTAACCGATGAAACAAATCCTACAAAACCTTATTATGCCTTAGTTAAAAAAAGTGATGCTAAAAGCGTAGGAAGTTATTATACAAGACAAGAATTGATAGATTTAGGTGCAGATATAGAACAAACAAATTAAAAAAACTTAGTTAGTACGTTCTATAACATACTGCTCATAAGCAAGAATAGTAAGTACAGCATCAGCTTCATGATCTGAAGCTACGAGTAAACCGCAAATTTCGTGAACACAATTTATAGAGTCTTCTTTAGTTTTAACATTCATATATTTTTTTATTGTTTTGTTATGAATGGTATCAATATAGGCACCATGCATATGTGCTGCAGCCCAAATAGCTCCAGCTACTTGATTTAAAGATGTTAGAGTTTTTGAATGTCTGACAGGTGCAGGCTCTTCCAATACAACAAGATCTGGGTTATGTTTTTGAAACACTTCGCTAAAGGCATTTATAATTTTTTCTAGTTTGTTTAGGTTGTATTTTCCGTCAAAGGTAATGTTTTCGGTACCAACCAGTTCACCATCTTTAAATACTGCAACTCCGCAGTTTGTGGTGGAACTATCTATTCCGATAGTAATGGTTGGTTTTGTGCTATTGGCAGGCATTGGGTTAATTATAACAGATCTATAGTTTTAATAACTTTAAGCTTAGCTCTGCTTCGTCAATTATTCCTTGGGGGGTGACTTTACTTAAATCTACAGATA
>JAGQNX010000054.1 GCA_020427865.1 candidate division WWE3 bacterium | reverse complement strand
CACATTGATGAAATGTGGAATAGATGATAAAATATGGGTATATAGGTGTAGTCTTTGTTATGAAGAAAATTGCATTATTCTTACAAATCTTAATAGTCGTTTCCTTATTAGCATTATTTGGATATAAATCGATAGTTTCTAACCCTGAAGAAGTTCAGGGACTTAATGCTGTTAATGGAGAGGATAACTTTACCTTGTATGTAGAACGCGGAGAAGTTTTATATAAAACCGCAGATGATTACGTTAGAGTCACAGAATCTCAAATTGAATTACCAAATCATACATATGTTCGAACTCAAAATGGTATTGCACATGTATTACTTCCAGATAACTCAATAATTTCGGTAGACGAAAACACAACCATTCAGGTTAACTTTAAGCCCGAAGGTATTTTAATAAAGCAGTTTTTTGGTAATACATGGCACCGTGTAAAAAACCTAGTTGAAATCGGAAGTTATAAAGTAGAAACAGATAACACAATAGCAGCAGTAAGGGGTACTGTATTTGGTGTAAGTGTAGACCAAAATAACGATACCAAAGTATTTGTTGTAGAAAGTAAAGTAAGCGTAAGTAAGGTTACTCAAGAAAATAATAAGGTAAAAGTTGTGGATGAAAAACTATTAGAAACCGATAATTATGTCGAAGTTAAAAACGAAGAAGCCGAAGAGCTTGAAGTAACAGCAATACCTCAAGATTTAAAGAATACTAATTGGTTCAACGAAAACAAAAAAATAGACCATAAAATAGAAGTAGAAGGAGCACCAAATGTTGTAAAACAAATGAAAGACTCCGCAGAAGAAACTGAAGATACAAATAAAACTACAACTGATATAGAAACTGACCAAACTAATAAAACAGAAACAACTAAAGCAACTAAAAAAGAAACTAAAACCAATGTAATTTTAGCTTCAAATGATTCAGAAAACGACGAAGCTACAACTACTACAACAGAAACTAAAAAGGTAGAAGTTAATAGCAAGCATGATCCTGTACAAATCAGATTAGAGGCTTGTGAGCAAGGCACTTTGTTTAGAATAGGTGACAAAGATGATCGTATGGAAAACCCATCCAATGAATTTAACTGGGCAAAAGATCTTAATTTTTATGCAGACTATAAATCAAAATTTGTGGTAGGTAAAAACTCAGCAAGTGACTTTCCATGGACAGCAAATGCAAGCAAAGGATACGCTACAAATCTTAATATAGAATTTGATTATAAAGGCAATGATAATTCAAAAGCCGTACTTAAGTTAGCATGGACACCAGGTCAAGGAGGCAAAGAACAAAAGGAAATAACTATAAACAATGCATATACCGCAAGAACACCAGAAAGAGTGGGTATTCCTACAAAAGACTGGTGGAAAAACATGCCAAGATTTAAAGATGAATTTGAAGTTAATTTAAGACACGGAACAAACAATATTAATCTAAAGCATTTAATAGGTAATGGTGCAGCATGGGACTATGTAGAGGTAGAAGTAACTGATCCAAAATGTGCAACTCAACAAGAAAATGACCAAAACAACCAAGACACTAATAATGAAAATGGGGATACAGGTGATGATGAAGATGAGAATCAAAATAATGACACAAACTTAGGAGAATTTGATTTAGATTTGGGTGACGGTGGAGTTATAACCACTAATACATCAGGTACAGGACCTTATTTGCTTATAGGTGACATAGAGGGTAAAGGAGAAAATCCTGTGGATGAGTTTAACTGGTCAGGAGATTTTACACTTATGCCAGAATACGAAACTACCTTTATTGTAGGAGAAACATCTGAATCACTATTCCCATGGAACTCTAATTTTGAAGAAGGTATAGCTGAAGAAATAAAACTTGTGATAGATACTACAGACCTAGGTCCTAAAAAAGGTACATTAACATTAGGTTGGGGAGCAGGAAGAACATCTACAGTAGAACAAAAAGAAGTATATCTGGATGGAGAATTTGTTGGAGTAACAGAACCAAGAACAGGTAGTGTAAATCCAGACTGGTGGGAAGGTATAGAGAGAAGTACAGATACTTTTGAACTAGATCTAAGCACTCCAGGTAATTATGTTATTACTATTAAACAAATTTCTGGTGATGGAAGCATTTGGGATTTTATACAGCTTGATTTGGAAGATGGAGAAACTATAGAAATAATAGATCCTAACAACCCTGATGATGAAGAGATTCTAGATGATAACAATGAAGATAATAATGAGGAAGATAATGATCTCTTAGACGATGACACAAATGAAACAGGATTATTTTTAGATCTAAATAATGGCGAGTCTTCAGAAGATGATTCTTTTTCACTAGGAGAAGAAGATAACTTCCCAGAAGATGAAGGCGAAACAGAAAATAACAATCAAGAGGATAATAGCCAGAATGGTAACAATAACTCAAATAATAGTGGAAATCAAAATACACAGGACTCTCCAGATTTAGACCTAGGTAATGAAGAAGATGACGTGCCAGGGTTAGGTTTAGGTCTGTCTAACAACCCAAATAACAATGCGGGAGGTAATTCTAATGGAAATAACTCTAACGGTTTAACACATAGCAACAACGGACAGTCTGGAGAAGACTCACCAATAGATTTAGAAGAAGATCTAAACGCACCACCTCTTGGAGCATTTGGACTCTAAATAACTAGGCAATCATTACATGAAAAAAATCAGCACAGCTTCTAAGCTTTATCTTATTACGCAATTTCTAGGAGTGCTAATTTTACTTATAGCACAGACACCCTATTTTGTAACATTAAACAATTTGTTCACAGATTTATTACAGGGGCAAATTCAAACCCATAAAGAAATTGTAATAGTAGGAATAGACGACGCTTCACTAAAGCAGCTGGGAGCATGGCCATGGGATCGAGAACTATTTGCCACTGCAATACAAAACTTACAGCAAGCAAATCCTAATGTAATAGGAATTGACGTACTTTTCCTAGAACCTAGAAAAGGGGATGATAACTTAAAACAGGTAGTAAATAACGGATCCACTCAGGTAGTACTTGCAAATAAATTTGTTTCTGGAGAGATTCAAGATACAGTAATTCAGTCAAAAAATGTTAGCACAGGTTATGTAAATGTAGTTCCAGACATCGACGGTAAAATTAGAAACACTACATTTGCAGTAGAAGCAAACTCAAACAACAAATTAACTAATACAGAATATAGCTTTGCAATGCAAATATTGTCTGAATATTACAAAGCGAGCCCTAGTGTAGCAAATT
>JAGQNX010000053.1:5232-5495 GCA_020427865.1 candidate division WWE3 bacterium | reverse complement strand
AGGTCACTAAGTTTTGTACCAGTTTCGTCATAAACTTTTACACGAGTTTTTTCTTCACCATTATCGCTTTCATATTTTTCTACTCTAATCTTATTGCCATTTTCATCATAGGTTTTAACCTCTACTTTTACTTCTCCGTCTTTTTTAACTTCACGTTTAATTACAGAAACAGTACCATCATCATTTACTACACGTTCTTGCGTTTTGCTTTCATTACGAACAAAAGATCCTACACGTGCATCGTCATCCTTGTCCTCGTCTTT
>JAGQNX010000053.1:0-5144 GCA_020427865.1 candidate division WWE3 bacterium | reverse complement strand
CATCTCTGTCTTCATCCTTATCATCGTCTTTATCATCGTCCTTGTCATCATCTCTATCATCGTCTTTATCATCATCACCATCTTTGCCACTGCCTTTACTTAATACACTAGCGGTTTCGTTATCCATTACTCGAGTTGTAACTTTAGACGAGGCAAACGCTGTAACAAACAAAACCGCTACCAACAAGAGCAACATGGGTATATGTAACATATACAAAACTATACTTTTAGGTTTTTTGGATTTTTTTGTGGGCAAATTGATCATATATAAAGACTACTCCTAAATAAAGGAAGGGTCAAATCTGGTAAAATCAGACAATGAAAAAGCTATATAAAATGATAAACTCCCCTGTAGCTAAACTTACTATAACGCTAATAGTACTTTATATAGCACTAAAAATGCTGATACTCCCTTACTTAACATCAACCGAGTTTCAAGAATTTATACAAAACCTAGGGCCTTGGGGATATATAGTTGTAGTAGGGTATACAGTTTTGTCTCATGTATTAGCACCACTTGTAGGAAGCCCTGTATTTATTGTGTCTATAATTGTTTATGGTCTAAATACAAGCTTAACTTTGCTTTTTATTACGCAATTGATCAGCAGTGTAATAAATTTTTGGATAGCTCGAAAATATGGGCGTAATCTTGTGCGTAAACTTGTGGGAAAAAAATCAATGGCAGATATAGACAAGTTTACAACATTAGAGGGCAAAAAAGTGTTAGTAATTGTTAGACTATTTGGGTTTAGTGTTTTTGACTTTGTTTCATATGGCATTGGTCTTACAAATATGAAATTTAAAGACTACTATATTATAACAATGGGTATGGCAGTTATTACAAACCTAATAGAACGATGGATGTTTTCACACTTTGATTTTACAAATAGCACACATGTATCGATATGGTTTGGAACAATTGGAACAATAACAATACTTTTTACACTAGGATTTGGTTACTACTACAACAAAAAACAAACAGTCGCAAATCAAAGCTCTAAGTAGTTTTAAAATAAAGAAAACTCAAACGAACCCAAAAGTTTTTTAAAATCCGCAACAACTGGTGCATCAATTTTTGTAGGAGATGTCATTGTTACAGTAACATAGCTACCTACTACATTGGGATTTTGTATCACAGCACTATAAGATGTTAACTCAGTTGGTGTTGAAGGTGTGGTTGCATCTTCTGCAGGAACTGGAGGTGTTACAGGAACGGCAGGTGCAACTACAGCAGCATCCTTTAGTACTGTAAGTTTAGCTACATAATCTTTACCCTTAATGTCTTCGGAACTTATTACTGAATCTGAGGTATAACTTGGTACGGCAGCTACTGCAGGATCAATAGACACCACAATGTCCGCGTTAGTAAGGTTAACAAGATCAGAGGTAACAGCAGAAGGATTTGCAGGTAAAGCTGTAGCTTCTTCAACATCCCATAAAGCTGAATATCTAAAACTTATGCCATCACGATCAAAGCTGTAAGTTTCCCAACCTGCAAATTCGTCAACAACAGTAGGTTGTGTAAGTTGAGAAGGGGCATTAGATGTAGGTTTACTAGAAGAGTTATCAGAAACAGGAACTGCATTGTTTGTATTTGCATTAATTTGAACCAAATATAAAACGACACCAACTATAAGTAACAAACCAAGTAACGCCAATACAATCCATAACCACTTTTTAGAACCATGTGATTCTTGTGTAAGAGTATCACCTGTAATTAGAGTTTCGGTAGCTTCAATATTTTCAGAAGGAGTTGTAACTTCCGATACATTTGCAGATGCAGGAATGTTTGCAGAAGGTGATTCTATAGAACTAACAACGTTGTCTACTTTAGTTTGTTCTTGAATAGATTCTTGCGCCGTATCTAAAGGACTAGGTACAGCAGCAGTGGGCATACCATTGACCACAGTACTAGTGTTTGTAGGGGTTACACCCTGCATGGGAGTTACTGAGGCAGAAGTAGGTAATACAGTAGAAGAGGGTGCAGATAGATCTTTTACAGAAGAAGCCCCAACATGTGAAAAAGAATTACTATCCCCAACAACATTAGAATCATCAGCATTTAAAGAAATTGTTTTAGAAGCAGAAGAAATACTAGAACGCGCGGTAACAGCTTCTGTACTAGGCATAGGCGAAGCAGTCATTTCATTTGGCACCTCGGGGTTAGCAACCGCACTAGAGTTGTCACTAGAATCAGCAGTACTTACAGACATAGGATCCATGGGAGTAACTGTAGAAGGTGTAGTGCTAGTAACAGGTTCAATAGTGGAATCCAAATTGTCAGCTGCAGGCATGGCAGTAGAGGCAGAATCTTCGTCTTTAGGAGACTCAGAAACGTCTATTCCTACAGAGATAGGATCTTCAACTACCTGTAAGCTATCGCTAATAATTCCGGGGACATCATTGTTTGTATCGGTAACAGACGGCACTTCACTAGCATCGCTAGAATTTGAAGGACTGCTAACGTTTGATACGGAATCCGTAACGGGGGCATTATTTTGCATAGCATTTACGGAGGCGTTTAAATTAGCATCATTTGAATTAGAATTAGAAGTTACATCTGTCATAATTTATATGTTAGCAAGATTACTCTCTTGGCACAAAGTCTAAACTTATAGAATTTACACAATGCCTTGTATTTTTCTCTGTAAAGCCTTCCCCTCTAAATACATGACCCAAATGAGCACCACAGTTGCTGCATGTGATTTCTGTACGTCTGCCATCAGAATCTAAAGATTCTTTTACAGCATTTTCTGTAGCAGTATCAAAACTTGGCCAACCACAACTAGAATTAAATTTAGAAGAAGAGTCAAAAAGGGGTACACCACATTGTTTACACTTATACATTCCATCTTCATAAAACTCATTATATTGGCCACTATACGGAGCCTCAGTTCCTTTATGTAAAATTACTTGTGCTTCTTCGGGAGTTAATGTTTTGTAGTCTGGCATATACTTATATTAACACGCTACGTACATGTATAATTATTAAATGCAAAAGTACACTTTTCCAAAAGATTTTGTTTGGGGAACCGCAACAGCTTCGTATCAAATAGAAGGCGACAATAGATTTAGCGACTGGTGGCAAGCCGAAATACACAGACCCGACAAGTTAAAAGAACATAGTGCCGAAGGATGCGATTCATATAATAGATACGAAGAAGACTTTGACTTAGCAAAAAAACTAAACAATAACGGTATTAGGATTTCGTTAGAATGGGCAAGAATAGAACCAGAAGAAGGTGTATTTAACGAACAGGAATTAGAACATTATAAAAAAGTTTTACAAGCAGCTCGTCAACGAGGTTTACAAACATTTGTAACATTGCACCACTTTACTAATCCTATGTGGATTTATAAAAAAGGGCATTGGGCAAATATAAAAACACCAAAATATTTTGCAAGATATGCAAAAAAAGTGGGAGAAAGTTTAGGTAGCGAGGTAGACGTTTTTTTAACCATAAACGAACCTCAAGTATATGCCCTTATGGGATATGTTTTGGGAAACTGGCCACCCTTTAGCAAAAACTATTTTAAATCTTTAATAGTACAAATCAATTTTATGCGAGCACATGTACTCGCATATAAAGAACTTAAAAAAATTAATACACATTACACTGTTGGTATAGTTAAAAATATTGTTTGGTATGAAACTAAACCTAAGGGGGCAGCTTTATGGGATAAGTGTGCGGTTAAATTTTTAAATTTTATTGGAAGAGACTTTTTTTTGCTCCCAATAAGTAACCAGTTAGATCTTATTGGTCTAAATTATTACTTTACAAATAGGGTTGTTAACTTAAAACAATCAAATCCAAATACAGTAGTAAGTGATTTAGGATGGTGGATAAACCCAGAGGGCTTAGGAAAAATATTAAATAGTTTAAAAAGATACAAGGTGCCAGTGTACATTACAGAAAACGGGGTTGCAGACGCACAAGACAAACTAAGAGTTACATTTATACAAGAGCATTTAGCACAAGTAGCAAAAGCTATAGAAAATGGTGCGGATGTTAGAGGTTACTTTCATTGGTCGTTAATAGATAACTTTGAATGGGCAGAAGGATACTGGCCCAGATTTGGACTTGTAGAAATAGACCGCACAAACGGGTTAGAAAGAAAACCACGAAAGTCCTTTGACTACTACGCAAAAGTTTGTAAAACGGGGGAAGTAGAACTTTAAGAAAATTTAGGCTTCTCCCGTAGGAACATCCTCATCATTATCGGGGTAAGTATCTTCATCGGTGTCCTCTTCCAACTCTTCCAATACTGAACACATGCAAGGATCACAACCACATTCAGAACATTCGGCTAAACGTAGTTCTATTAAATTATGATTATAACTAAACATACCCGCAATTTTAAAACTTAATCCCACGTTGTCAATATTTAATACGGGTACGGTATAATGCCCCTATGCAAGCACAACACCTAGATTTAGAAAGAACAACACTAGTTGAAAGAGAGACGCAAAGACAAGAATGCTTTAGGGTATGTAGAACGAAGATTCTAGACCTAGCACAAAACAAGACACCTACACAAGAAGACGTTATAAACACAGCAGGGTATATTATGGTACAAGTCCGACCATTAGTACACAGTGTATACAAAACACATTTAAAGGAGGAACCCGCAGTAAAACTATATGAAGACTTGCAACAACACTATATACCACAAGGTTCTACACACACAGTAGCTAATAACGGAGGGTTGATACAAGAAAGCGTAGAAGACCCTAATGGTGGACAATTGGTTAGAATCCTAGGAATGGAAGAATTTTTAGCAAATGAAGCAGTGATGATTACAGTCTCCGAGAAATACGAAGAGCCTGAATTATCAGGAGAGTTGATAGAAAACGAAACTCATATAATAGTTTCCCCAACAGGAATAGAACTACTTATACAAACAAATGACCCAGAGATAAACGCAGACATGTTTGATCAAACAGTGTTAGATACCATTAGAAAAGACTTTGAAGAAGATCTACAAGGAGTTAACTTAAGATGCATTATACAAACAGGAGAAATTACAGCAGAAAAAATACAAATAACGTACACAGCAACACGCGGTAATAAAAAACAAATCTACAATTACGAAGTACAGACTATAGAATAAAAAATCTTACCTAGGATGTATACAACTGCTAC